>JAGGNB010000179.1 GCA_017886375.1 Octadecabacter sp. | reverse complement strand
CGGCCATCCGCTGCGCAATGTCGACTGCGCAGCGGGGGCGCCTTTAAACGCTCATGCAGATGTATTTCATTTCCATGTAGTCATCCATGCCGTGGCGCGATCCTTCGCGGCCCAGACCTGATTGTTTGACGCCGCCGAACGGCGCGACTTCGGTGGAAATGATGCCGGTGTTGACGCCGACGATGCCGTATTCCAGTGCCTCTGCCACCTTTGTAACGCGGCTGAGGTCTTTGGCGTAAAAGTAGCTCGCAAGGCCGAAGATGGTGTCGTTGGCTTTGGCGATCACGTCGTCTTCGTCTTCAAATTTGAACAGCGGCGCGAAGGGGCCGAATGTTTCGTCCGTGCTGACCATCATGTCTTGCGTCGCACCCGTTACGATTGTCGGCTGAAAGAACAGACCGCCCAGATCATGCGGTTTGCCGCCCGTCAGGATCGTGCCGCCCTTGGACAGCGCGTCTTTCAGGTGTTCTTGCACTTTGTCGATGGCGGAGGCTTCGATCAGGGGGCCGAGTTGCGTGTCGTCGTTCAGCCCATCACCGATCTTGAGCGCCTCAACCGCGACTTTTAGTTTTGCGGCGAAATCGTCGTAGACGCCTGCTTGCACATAGATGCGGTTGGCGCAAACGCAGGTCTGGCCGTTGTTGCGGAATTTGCAAGCGATGGCACCTTTGACGGCTTCGTCGAGGTCCGCGTCGTCAAACACGATGAACGGCGCGTTGCCGCCCAGTTCCATGGAACATTTCATCACTTGGTCGGCAGCTTGTTTGAGCAGGATGCGTCCCACTTCGGTAGACCCAGTGAAGGTCAGTTTGCGCACAAGCGGGTTTTCGCAGAATTCTTTACCGGCCTCGGACGACGACGTGGTGGTAACGACGCTGAACAGGCCCTCGGGAATGCCTGCCTCTTGCGCCAATTTGCCCATGGCGAGGGCGGACAGCGGGGTGAGGGACGCGGGGCGCACGACAAACCCACAGCCGGCGGCCAGCGCGGGGGCGACTTTGCGCGCGATCATCGCGTTGGGGAAATTCCACGGGGTGATGGCAGCGGCGACGCCGATGGGCTGCTTGATCACGGTCAGGCGCAGGTTGGGTTGGTGGCCGGGGATCGTTTCGCCGTAATTGCGTTTCGCTTCTTCTGCGAACCATTCCACAAAGGATGCGCCATAGGCGACTTCGCCGCGCGACTCTGTCATCGGCTTGCCCTGTTCGGCGGTCATAATGATGGCGAGGTCTTCTTGATTTTCCATCATCAGATCGAACCATTTGCGCATGACATTGGCGCGGTCTTTGCCGGTGCGTTTGGCCCATGCGTGGCGGGCTTTTTCTGCGGCATCAATGCCTTGCGCGATTTCTGCGCGGCTTAGGTCGGCGACTTTTGCGATCACGTCGCCGCGCGCGGGATTGGTGACATCAAAGGTTTTGCCGTCTTTGGCCTGCACCCATTTACCGCCGAGAAAGGCGTCGGTGCACAAAAGATCAGGGCGGGTGAGCATGGACTTTAGGTCTGTGTTGGAATCAAGCATGGTGTTCTCCAGATTGGGCGTTGGCGTACAGTTACGCCTGATGACCGCATTGTCCAAGAGGGGCCAAACATGACACGTGCGATGACGCCGGATGAGGCATATGCGAATTCCGCCTACATCCCGGATGGGGAGAGTTATTACGCGCGCTGGGCGGGTCAGGCGGCGGCGTTTCGCGCCACCCATGCGGATGCGGAATTGTCTGTGCCTTACGGCGCTGGCGCGCGCCAAAGTTATGATTTCTTTCAGGTATCAGGGCTGGCCAAAGGCACCGTTGTCTTTGTGCATGGCGGGTATTGGATGGCGTCCAGCCCGCGCGATTTTTCGCATCTTGCGGCGGGTGCTGTGTCTGCTGGGTATGCCTGTGCGATGCCGTCCTATACATTGGCACCGGATGCGCGGATCACCGATATTACGCTGGAAATTGCGGCAGCGATCGGCGCGATTGCGCGGCGCACGACGGGTCCGATTTATTTGACAGGTCATTCGGCTGGCGGGCATCTGGTGGCGCGGATGGCCTGCGTCGACATGGCCGCAGACTGGTCGCACCGCGTCGCACGGATCATGGCGATTTCGCCGATCAGCGATCTGGCGCCGTTGATGCAGACAACAATGAACGCGACGTTGGACATTGATCCAGTTGAGGCATTGGCACAAAGCCCTGTCCACCTCGCGCGCCAGAATATGGCTGTGACCGCTTGGGTCGGCGGCGCGGAGCGGCCTGCGTTTTTGGATCAAGCGCAGTGGTTAGGGGCGGCTTGGGATTGCGATGTGACGATTGAGGCGCAGATGCACCATTTCGACGTGATTGAGGGGCTGGAAACACCGCACAGCGCCATGATGCGGGCCCTTTTGAGGTGACGTCACATCAGGTTACGTCGAACGCGCCTGCATAACGCAGCACCGGCGTGTCGTTCAGGGAATAGGGCAATCCACCAAAAGCGGCCTCTGCGATCAGGACCAAAGTGTTGTCGGATCCTATCTCGTTGAACAGGTCTTCGGTGTATTGGGTCAACATCGGCACAGCGCTACCAATGCGCGCCGTTCCAAAGATGATTTCGACCTCGGTCGTGTCGATCATCGCGTCGGGCAAATCCCGCGTGAGGGGTTCGGGTTCATTGCGGCTGGGCGCATCAAAACAATATGACGTCGCGGCGAGTTCGGACACGAACGTGCCGTGGAAAACATGCACACGATTGGTGTGAGACGGATCGAAAAATTGCTTTTCGTCCATAGCCGCTGTGAGTTTATGATCG
>JAGGNB010000095.1 GCA_017886375.1 Octadecabacter sp. | reverse complement strand
CGTAATCGTAAAATTTCAGCATCGCGCCACCGTGGATGCCAAGCGGGTCAAGCCACGTGTTGGGAATGCCGTACGCGTCCGCCGTGACCAGCCCGTGCAGGGACTGGCTGATAACATGGCTGCACCCTGCGATCTGGGCGACGACGTTGTGGGCATCCGGACCACGCACGTCAATCAGTCTGATCTGTGGGTTTTCATCGGCAATCTTGGCAAAACGCGGGTCGTCGGCGAAATGCATATGCGGCACCAACCCGACAACGTCTTCGCGCGCGGGTCGCTCCCCGAGGGCATCGGCAATCAACAGCCCCGTATCGCCAAACACACGGTCATCGCGCTGCAGCAGCGCCGCCGTGATCGGCCCGCGCAGCAACGCCACACGCACGTTTTTCAGAAATTCGAGGTCCACCAAACCCGACATAGCGCCCGTCCCCCAGACAAACGGCTTGCGCCCCTTTTCGCGCGGGTCCTGCTGGTTGTTCTTGATCATCTTCATCAATGAGCCCAGCGCATACATCTCACACGCATTATGCCCCGACCACGTCACATCGCGCCCCGACACATGGGACACAATGGTGCGACTGATGGCATCGCCAAAGTTCTGTTCCTTTTTATACCAGAACAAACGGAGGGGGTTGGCGTAGGTCATTGTTTCGGTGCGCACCTTTCAGACCAACGGCGCAAACCAACAAAAAGCCCGACAGACCATCCGAGAAATGTCATCAAGAGCCACCCAAAGAAAGCCAAGAGAGATACTTTGGCAAAAAATGGCACAGTTACTACAACGACCAAAGTAAGTGCCGCCGTCAGCACTGCGAATAGTGACGCGAAACGTCCGACATAAAGTGTGCGTCGATCAAATAATCCCAACAACCCAAACCTGACTTGACCATCTTGGAGTTTTTCAATGCCACCGCTCATGCTATTTCAAATCATCCCCGTCATCATGCGCCTTCAACGCCGCCGCAAATTCCGCATCGTTCTGGTCTTTGCTCGCATCCGCCTGCTTCAACGCCGCGCGCGCAGCATCTTTGTCATTGAGCACTTTGAACACAGCCCGCGCCAGCATCAGACCAACAGCGGCCCCCGCGATGGACATGAACACAACAGGTACGCCTTCGATTGGCGGCACCAATCGGCGGACCACCCCCGCACCGACAAAGGCGCAAAGAATGGCGATAAGGTCTTGGCGGCGCTGACGTTTCAACCCACAGAGCCTTCAAGCGAAATCGCCACCAATGCCTGTGCTTCCATCGCGAATTCCATCGGCAGCGCCTGCAGCACTTCCTTGGCGAACCCGTTGACGATCAGCGCGACAGCTTCTTCCTCGTCCATGCCGCGTGATCGGCAATAGAACATCTGGTCGTCGTCAATCTTGGACGTCGTCGCCTCATGCTCAACACGCGATGAATTGTTCTTCACCTCGATATACGGAACAGTGTGCGCGCCGCATTTGTCGCCGATCAACAGGCTGTCGCATTGGGTGTAATTGCGGCTGTCCTTGGCTTTGGGGTGCATCGACACCAAACCGCGATAGGTGTTTTGCGCCTTGCCCGCTGAAATGCCCTTGGACACGATGCGCGACTTTGTGCGCTTGCCCAAATGCACCATCTTGGTGCCCGTGTCGGCCTGCTGCATGTTGTTGGCAATGGCGATGGAATAGAACTCGCCTTGGCTGTCATCGCCGCGCAGAATGCAGGACGGGTACTTCCACGTCACCGCAGACCCTGTCTCGACTTGGGTCCACATCACTTTGCTGCGATCCCCACGGCAATCGGCCCGCTTGGTCACAAAGTTATAAATTCCGCCGACGCCGTTCTCGTCACCGGGGAACCAGTTCTGCACGGTCGAATATTTGATCTCGGCGTCGTCCATCAAGATCAGCTCAACGCAGGCCGCGTGCAACTGTGCGATGTCGCGCTTGGGCGCTGTGCAGCCCTCAAGGTAGGACACATACGACCCCTCGTCGGCGATGATCAGCGTGCGTTCAAACTGGCCGGTGTTTTCAGCATTGATGCGAAAATATGTCGACAGCTCCATCGGGCATTTGGTGCCTTTGGGGATGTAGACAAACGAGCCATCCGAAAACACCGCCGCATTAAGGCAGGCGTAGTAATTGTCCGCCGCCGGGATCACGGTGCCAAGATATTTGCGCACCAATTCCGGGTGGTCCTTGATCGCTTCTGAAATCGAACAGAAGATCACGCCAGCCTTCGCCAACTCGTCCTTGAACGTCGTGCCCAAGGAAACGCTGTCAAACACCGCATCCACCGCAACCTTGCGCGGCGCTTCTGACATTTCTTCTGCGCCCTCGACACCCGCAAGAATCGCCTGCTCTTTGAGTGGAATGCCCAGCTTGGCGTAGGTCGCCAGCAATTTCGGGTCGACCTCATCCAATGACTTCGGCTTCACCTCCATGCTCTTTGGACGCGCATAATAATACTGGTCCTGAAAATCGATCTTGGGGTAGTCAACCATCGCCCAATCAGGCTCTAGCATGGTCAACCAGCGCGCGTAGGCGGCCAGACGCCAGTCCAACATCCACTGCGGTTCTTCGTTCTTTCGCGAGATCAGCCGCACAATGTCCTCGGACAGGCCCAAGGGCGCGTATTCCATCTCAACGTCGGTGTTCCAGCCGTGCTTATAGGTGCCCGACAGCGCCTGAACGGCATCCACCGTGTCCTGATCCACACCGTCTTTGACGTCTACTTGTTCCATCGTGTCCATCTGCGTAACTCCAATTCAGGCCGACCGCTTCCGGTGCCGTTCTAATTTATCTGTCCAGACATCCACAAACCGCGTGACGTCCTCTTCGGTGTTCTCTGGCCCCAACGAGACGCGTATGGCGCTCGCGGCGTCGTCTTGCCCGTATCCCATCGCCAGCAACACGCGGCTGGCTTTCACCTTCCCGCTGGAACAGGCCGATCCGGCGGAAACTGCGAACCCCGCAAGGTCCATCGCCATCACTTGCGTCTCACCCTTCCAACCCGGTGTCAGCAGGCAGGACGTGTTAGGAATCCTTACTTTGTCATTCCCGACTAAAATAGTCTCCTTTGACGCAACCTCAACCCCAGTTTCTAGAATACTTCTAAGTTTCTCGACACGGTCCCATACGCCGTTTGCCAAATCACCCATGGCCGCCTCGATCGCGGCCCCCATGCCAGCGATCCCGATAATGTTCTCGGTGCCCGACCGGCGGCCCATTTCCTGACCACCCCCGACGCTCAGCGGGTTGATATCAACATTATCGCGCACGATCAGCACGCCAACGCCCTTGGGTCCGCCAAACTTATGGCCCGACAGCACGGCAAAATCCGCACCTGACCACGAAAACGCGAACGGGATGCGCCCCACGGCCTGCGTCACATCCAACATCAACCAATCGGCGCGGGTTTCGCCAAAGGACCACTGACCATCGACCTTTTGTGGGGCCGGCGTGATCAGCCCTGTTTCGCCATTGGCCAAACCCATCGCCAGCGTGTGCCCGCGTGTTGGTGTCTCGCCCGATCCTGACATGCGGACATGCGCCCACAACGCATCGTGGGACATCTCGTCCACCAAGACATCCGCGCCAGCGCTCAACAGCCCCAACATCGACGCAGCTTCGGTCGCACCACTGGTAAACACGACCTCGGCGCGATTGCAGCCCACTGCCGCTGCGACCTGTGCCCGTGCGCGTTCAACAATCGCCTTGGCCGCGCGCCCCTCGCCGTGCACCGATGACGGATTACCGACGACATCCATCGCCGCAATCATCGCATCCCGCGCCTCGACCCGCAGCGGAGCCGTCGCATTATGATCCAAATAAACCCGCATCACGCCCTTATGTGCTTCCCAGTCTTTGCTTTAAAAATACCCCGGGGGGTCCGAAGGACGGGGCAGCGCACCAGGATTGGGGGCTGGCCCCCACGCTGGCGCCCGCCGCAGGCGCTGATCGTCAGATCATCCCCACGCATCACTCGTCCACCACCTCAAACAACGACGGCACGGCAGGGCAAGGCGCCAAGCCGTTGTCGACCACGTCCGATAACCGCGTCTGGTGCAGGAACACGTAAACATGCGCGCTCAACCCCTCCCACAACCGGTTGGTCATCGACTGCGCCCGCGATCCTGACGATCCACCTGACGCGCCTGCCCCTTGGTGCATCGCACTCACTGTCTCATCAACGGCGGACAATATCTCGACGACGCGAATGTCCGATGTCCGCTTCGCCAGTCGGTAGCCACCCCCCGGTCCACGCACACTTTCAACCAGTCCAGCGCGGCGCAGCTTCACAAACAACTGCTCCAGATAGGGCAATGACACGTCTTGGCGGCGCGACAATTCTCCAAGGCTGACCAGCGTTCCCGCAGGCTGCAAGGCGATATCGGCCAGTGCAACCATCGCATACCGGCCTTTTGTGCTTAATTTCACAGGTTTTGCCCCTCGCTGTGCGGCGCTTGGGCGTTGACGCCGCCCCAGCACCCTATTAACTCAGTCTGACCGCAGGGCTTTCGCCCCGCCTCTATTTAGAATCTTTCTAAGGTGCCTGAGCGTTTTAGTCAACAATCGGTACCTCCAGACCAGAAACGGACAAAAATGCCCGAAGTCATCTTCCCCGGACCCGAAGGCCGCCTTGAAGGCCGCTATCACCCACAAAAACAACGCGACGCGCCGATCGCCATTGTACTGCATCCGCACCCGCAGTTTGGCGGAACGATGAACAACAAGGTCGTTTATAACCTGCACTACGCCTTCTATCAGATGGGCTTTACGGTGTTGCGGTTCAACTTCCGTGGCGTTGGCCGCTCGCAGGGTGAATACGACCAAGGCATCGGCGAATTGTCAGATGCAGCCTCGGCACTGGATTACCTGCAGTCGATGAACAACAACTCCAAACATTGCTGGGTCGCTGGCTTCTCGTTTGGCGCTTGGATCGGCATGCAACTTCTGATGCGTCGCCCGGAAATCACCGGCTTCATCTCCGTGTCACCGCCCGCCAATATGTATGACTTCAGCTTCTTGGCACCCTGCCCGAGCTCTGGCCTGATCATCAACGGCGCGGCTGACCGCGTGGCCCCGCCCGCAGACACCGTGACCCTCGTGAATAAACTGCACGAACAAAAAGGCATCACCATCACCCACGAAGAAACCCCCGGTGCGGGCCACTTCTTTGAAGATCCGCACATGGATCCGATGATTGATACGGTGCAAACTTACGTGCGTCGTCGCATGACCGAAACAACCCGCTAATGGCCCATTAAACATGGCACTCACCGAAGACATGGCCGACGAAATTGCGCAGCTCGCCCTCGCGGATGAGCTGCGCACAGGCGACGAAAGCATCATCCAAAAAGTCGCTGAAATCCTCGGCTCGTCCAGCCAAACCCTGCAAGAGGCATACCTGACCTCAATCCGTGTGCGCCGCGCCGAAAAACGCGCCCGCGAAATGCTGGCGGAACGCGCCGCCAAAGCAACCCCAGAACCGCCACAATAAGCCCCGAGGGACCAATGCACGCGCAAGACGCCGATCACATTTTGATCCCGCTGTTGGATAGCGATTTCACGCTCGCCCAGATTGCCCAAGCCCCCAAAGACGACGACACACGCGCCGTCCTCTATCTCACCGGCCGCCACATGACCCTGAAATCAGAGGTCTTCGCGATTCCGCCCCGCGACGTCAAAGCGATGCTGGCGGTCGACCTGGCACTTGTGCCGCACAATCATTGGGAGATTATCGGCTATGAACCTATTCCTTCACTTCCCCGCGCCCTTACACTCACCGATGACACGCCCCTCCGTGACCCCTCTGTCATAGAAGCCTTCGCCAACGCGATCCACGGGCTTTATCCGTGGGACGGATTTCCGGATGCCGCACTTTTCACCAACATGCTGCGGACACCGTCAGTCTTGCCGACACACGCCCGCATGACCGCCGATTTTCCTAAAACCGAAAGCCCCTAATGCGAGTTCTTCAGACAGCCGACCGCATAGCCGCGCAACTGGCTTTTCTGATCGAAACTGACAAACTGAAATCTATCATCCGCGCCAATGTGCTGGCCGACGGGTCGCGTTTTGAAAACACCGCCGAACATTCATGGCACGTCTGCCTCTGGGCGCTGGTGTTCGCGGATCAGTCCAATGGGGCCAACATCGCCCGTGTGATCCAGATGCTGTTGCTGCATGACATCATGGAAATTGATGCGGGCGATCACCCGGTCCACCTGCCCCATGATCATGATGACATCACCGCCAAAGAAGCCGCCGCCGCGATGCGCATTTTTGGCCTGCTGCCCGCTGACCAAAACATCGCGTATCGTCAGCTGTGGGAAGAATTCGAAACCGGCAAAACCACGGACGCCCGTTACGCCAAAATGATCGACAAAGCCGTGCCGATGTTTCTGGAACTGTCCAATCCGGTTCAAACCCAAAACGAACACGATATCTTGCGCGGTATCCTCGAAACCGGCCGCTTTGCTGATCTGCATGACGACTGGCCCGAACTTTACCAACACGCGTCCAACTTGCTGAACAAACGCCGCCTTGCCCCAATGGAACCGACCGCGTCGCGGTTGCGGTTCGTGATGGAAGCCGACCAGCTAAAATCCGTCCTGCGCGGCACGACGCTGTGTGATGGATCGCGCCGCGAAAATTCTGGCGAACATTCGTGGCACATCATGCTCTGGGCGATGACGCTGGTTGAACATGCCGCCGTGCCTGCGCGGTTGGACAGCGTGCTGCTGATGCTGCTGCTTCATGATATCGTCGAAATCGATGCGGGCGATAACCCGATCCACGGCGATTTTGATGTGACAGTGGTTGAGGCGCAAGAACAAGCCGCCGCAACCCGTCTGTTTGGCATGCTGCCTGATTTTCAAGAAACTGAATTTCGCGCAATTTGGCAAACCTTTGAGGCTGCCGCGACACCCGACGCGATCTTTGCCAAAGCGGTCGATCGCGCCCAGCCGTTGATCTGCAATCTGCAATCAGGCGGCGGATCATGGCGCGACTACAAAGTCACCCGCACCCAGATTGACACCCGCGTCGGTGTCAAAGTCAAACGCGGCGCGCCTGCCCTCTGGGCCGCCCTCGCGCCGCAGATTGATGCATGGTTTGGCGCCAACACATAACCCTTCGTCCTTTCTACCCTGCCTTTCTACCTCGTCTTTGCTTCTCAAATATCCATTCTTCCATGAAGTTTTCTGCAGGAAAATTTCACCTATCTGTCACTGGCGATCCGATAAAGTGTACATACAGCGTGTGTACAGACTGTGTACGCCCTGTGCATGGCCTGTGCATGCGGTGTATATGCAACTCACAGCACGGCACGCAGCCACGCGCAAAACAGTATACAACGGCATACAGGGGTTTTAACGCGCCCGAACATGGGCTATCCGACCCTGAATTACGCACCCAGCACAAGGACATCCACCGATGGATAAGATCAAAGTAGCCAACCCGATTGTCGAGATGGACGGCGATGAAATGACCCGTATCATCTGGGCCTTCATCAAAGACAAACTGATCCTGCCCTACCTCGATATTGACCTGTTGTATTACGACCTTGGCATGGAAAACCGCGATGCGACCGATGACAAGATCACCATTGATGCCGCTGAAAAGACAATAGAAATTGGCGTCGCAGTGAAGTGTGCAACCATCACACCGGACGAAGCCCGCGTCGAGGAATTCGGCCTCAAAAAGATGTGGAAATCGCCCAACGGCACGATCCGCAACATCTTGGGCGGTACGATTTTCCGCGAACCGATCATATGTTCAAACGTCCCGCGCCTTGTGCCCGGCTGGACCCAACCGATCATCATCGGCCGCCACGCATTTGGCGATCAATACAAAGCCGTCGACATGAAATTCCCCGGCCCGGGCAAACTGTCAATGAAATTTGTCGGGCAAGACGGCACCGTAATCGAAGAAGAGGTGTTTGATGCCCCCTCATCCGGCGTCTACATGGGTATGTATAACCTCGACAACTCAATCGAAGATTTCGCCCGCGCGTCGTTCAACTACGGCCTCAAGCGCAATTATCCAGTCTATTTGTCCACCAAAAATACGATCCTGAAACAGTATGACGGCCAGTTCATGTTGATTTTCCAACGTATTTTTGACGCGGAATTCAAAGACCGCTTCGATGCAGCCGGACTTGAATATCAGCACCGCCTGATTGATGACATGGTTGCATCTGCAATGAAGTGGTCCGGTGGGTACGTTTGGGCCTGTAAAAACTACGACGGCGACGTGCAGTCAGACACGGTCGCACAAGGGTTCGGCTCGCTCGGCTTGATGACCAGCCAGCTGATGACGCCCGACGGTAAGATCGTTGAATCCGAAGCCGCCCACGGCACCGTGACGCGCCACTACCGCCAGCACCAAAAGGGCGAAGCGACGTCCACCAACTCAATCGCGTCGATCTTTGCATGGACGGGCGGGTTGCGTCACCGCGCCAAGCTGGACGACAACGCCAAGCTGATGGCCTTCGCTGAAACTCTGGAAAAAGTGATCGTCGATACGGTTGAATCCGGTTCCATGACCAAGGACCTCGCGCTTTTGGTTGGCCCCGATCAAGCATGGCTGACGACCGAGGGTTTCCTTGAGAAGATCAACGAGAACCTGAGCGCTGCGTTGAGCTAGCGTTCTAGCGCACGGCAAAATATCAAAGGGCTGCCCGCAGGATGTAAATTTTGGGTGGCCCTTTTTTCTGGACTTGCTCCAGCCTGACCCATACGCGTGCACCATGTCAGATATAGACCGCATCCCCCCCAAAAACCGCCCCCGCCGCCACAGTTACCTCGAGGACGCGCAGGGCCTTTTGACGGGCACCGGCATGGCCGCAACTGGCCTCGTGATCCTGACGCATCTTGGCTTGGTCACAGGGCAGACCGCGGGTCTGGCATTGTTGCTGTCGTATGCAACGGGCTATTCATTTGCGCTGATGTTCTTTGCAGTAAACCTGCCGTTCTACTGGCTGGGCTATAAACGCATCGGACCTCGTTTTGTGCTGAAAACCGTGATCGCAGTCGTCATGGTATCGGCATTCTCTATCTGGTTTCCCCGTCTCATCAGTTTTGAAACCTTGAACCCTATCTACGGCGTGGCGCTGTTCGGCGCGCTTACGGGTGCAGGATTGCTGGCGATATTCCGCCACGGGGCATCCTTGGGCGGGGTCGGAATCCTCGCGATTTATGTTCAAGAAGCGACGGGTTTTCGCGCCGGCTTTACGCAATTGCTGTTTGATATTTGCATCTTTGCGGCCGCGTTCTTCATCATCGACACACGCGCGGTATTGCTGTCGATGCTTGGCGCGTTCATCGTTAACATGATCATCACGTTCAATCACCGCAAAGACTGGTACGTCGCGACCTGAAATTTGCACCATGTAGAAAAGCCGAAACATGCCCGCACATTTCATCACCCTCATCGTCGCAGTGATCTTTGAAACCATCGGCACCACAGCCCTGCAGGCCAGCCAACAGTTCACCAAACTGGGGCCGTCCATCATCGTCGTGATTGCCTACGCTGCCGCGTTCTATCTGTTGGCCCTGACGCTGAAAACGATGCCCGTCGGGATCATGTACGCGATTTGGTCGGGATCTGGCATTGTGCTGATCGCGCTGATTGGCTGGGTGGTGTTTCGCCAAACGCTCGACTGGCCCGCGGTTCTTGGCATGGCGTTGATCCTTGCAGGAATTGTCATCATCCAAGTGTTCTCAAAATCGGCGACCCACTAACGCTACGGCGAATTCGGTCAATACCCCCTATCCTTTCCAGCAAAGGCGCGGTATTGCCCGCGCAACATCTTCTGCGGGACGCATTTGCGCCCGCTTTTATGCTTTCTTAAGGACTTCCAATGGACATGCGTAACATCGCTATCATCGCCCACGTTGACCACGGCAAAACCACACTCGTGGATGAGCTGTTGAAACAATCGGGCACTTACCGTGACAACCAAGCCACGACCGAACGGGCGATGGACTCCAACGATCTGGAACGCGAACGCGGTATCACGATCCTAGCCAAAGCCACATCGGTGGAATGGAAAGGCCTGCGCATCAATATCGTCGACACGCCAGGTCACGCCGATTTTGGCGGCGAAGTAGAACGCATCCTGTCCATGGTTGACGGTGTTGTCTTGCTGGTCGACGCGGCTGAAGGCCCGATGCCACAAACCAAATTCGTGACCTCCAAGGCGCTTGCCCTTGGTCTGCGACCCATCGTTGTGCTCAACAAAGTCGACAAGCCAGACGCTGAACCTGATCGCGCGCTGGATGAATGTTTCGATTTGTTCGCCAACTTGGATGCCACCGAAGAACAGCTTGATTTCCCACACCTTTACGCTTCTGGGCGCTCAGGTTGGTGTGACGCCGAACTTGATGGTCCACGCGAAAATCTTGATGCGTTGTTTGATATGGTCGTGAAGCACGTTCCAGCCCCCGCACAGATCGCGGCGCGCGACGAACCGTTCCGCATGCTGGCCACCACGTTAAGCGCTGACCCCTTCATCGGCCGTATCCTGACCGGCCGCGTTGAATCTGGCACCCTGAAAGCAGGCGAAACTGTAAAAGCGCTGCACGCTGACGGGTCGCTGATTGAAACCTTCCGCTGCACCAAAATCCTCGCGTTTCGTGGGCTGGGCCAGCAACCAATTGAATTGGCAGAAGCGGGCGATATCGTCACGCTGGCCGGTATGACGAAGGCAACCGTGGCCGATTCTATTGTCGCCACATCGGTGACCGAAGCTTTGCCTGCGCAGCCAATTGACCCGCCAACCATCACCGTGACCTTCGGCATCAACGACAGCCCGCTTGCCGGTCGTGACGGCAAAAAGGTCCAGTCGCGCGTCATTCGTGAGCGTTTGATGAAAGAAGCCGAATCCAACGTGGCGATCAAGATTACCGACACTCCGGGCGGTGAAGCCTTTGAGGTCGCAGGTCGCGGCGAATTGCAGATGGGTGTTTTGATCGAAAACATGCGCCGCGAAGGGTTCGAGCTGTCAGTCTCGCGCCCGCAGGTTTTGTTCCAAACAATTGACGGCAAACGTTGCGAACCGATCGAAGAAGTTACAATCGACGTGGATGATGAATATTCCGGCGCCGTGATCGAAAAAATGACCGGCACGCGCAAGGGTGAACTGGTTGAGATGAAGCAAAACAGCGGTAAGACGCGCATCGTGGCCCACGTGCCATCGCGCGGCTTGATCGGCTATCACGGCGAATTCCTCACCGACACACGCGGCACAGGCGTTATGAACCGCGTGTTCCACGAATGGGCACCGCATAAGGGTCCAATTCCAGGCCGTCGCGCTGGTGTTCTGATTTCTATGGAGAACGGTACTTCGGTGTCGTACGCCCTTTGGAAGCTGGAAGATCGCGGTAAGTTCTTCATCGGCGCGCAGGAAGCTGTCTATCAGGGCATGATCATTGGCGAACACGCCCGTGAAAACGACCTTGAGGTGAACCCGTTGAAGGGCAAGCAGCTGACCAACGTCCGTGCATCGGGCACCGACGAAGCCGTTCGTTTGACAACACCGGTCACGTTGACGCTGGAACAGGCGATTGCCTATATCGATGACGACGAGCTGGTAGAAGTCACGCCGCTGGTCGTGCGTATGCGCAAGCGCCACCTTGACCCGATTGAACGTAAGCGGAATGCAAAGAAGAACTAAGGTTCTGATTTATCGATGAAAAAAGGGTCCGCGTTTCATATCGAAACGCGGGCCCTTTTTTGTGTCTCGGAGGGGGCGCTGC
>JAGGNB010000117.1 GCA_017886375.1 Octadecabacter sp. | reverse complement strand
GTCTATCCCTTGGTATCGCTGCGTGGAAATCTGCACGGGTCGATGCCGTCATCAAACCGGTTTTGTCCGTTTTGCAGACGTTGCCATTCTTCACGTACCTGCTGCCTGCCGTGATTTTCTTTAAGGTGGGGCCGACGGCTGGGGCTGTTGCAACAACCGTTTATGCCATCCCGCCGATGATTTTGATGACAACGTTGGGCCTGCAAAAAGTATCGCCCGAAGTCGTCGAAGCCGGAAAGATGAGCGGCTGTTCAAAGTTCCAGATGCTGCGCCATGTTTATATTCCGTCTGCGCGCACGGAAATCCTCGTGGGGGTGAACCAGGTTATCATGCTGTCGCTGGCGATGGTCGTATTGACCGCGTTCGTTGGCATGCCGGGGCTGGGCGCGAAATTGTTGCAGATGTTGGGCAGCTTTAAGTTGGGGCGTTCGTTTGAGGTTGGAGTGACGATTGTGCTGTTGGCCGTGACGCTGGACCGGATGTCAAAGGCTTGGGTCGTCAAACAACCCGAGCATTTTGAACGCGGCACCGCGTTCTGGGTCCGTCATAAGATGGCGTTGATTGGGCTTATGTTGGTAGTCGTATTGACAATGATCGCCCGTGAATTTCCAATTTTTGCCGAAATTGGTCGCGGTCAGGATTTTAGCATTGGCAAGTTTTTGGATGTGCAGATCAAGGCGTTCCTCGATATTGGCTGGGTCAAGGCGACCACTGGCTTCTTGCGGGCTTTCTTGAATGTTCAGGTGCTGATTCCGTTTCGCAATTTCATGTTGTCGATCCCGACACCTGCAATGATCCTGTTAATTGCGGCCTTTGCACTGGCGCTGGCGGGACGACGGCAGGCGGGTTACGCGCTCGTTTTCTTTTCACTCGTCGCGCTGTCTGGCTGGTGGGACAGGGCAATCATCACGCTCTATTCTGTAACTTCGGCTGTGATATTGGCCGCGATTATTGGCCTGCCAGTTGCGATTATGGCGTCGCGGTCTGATCGGGGGTCACGCTGGATGTTGCTGGTTTGCGATACGTTCCAAACCTTCCCAAGCTTTGTTTACCTGCTCCCTGCGATCATGTTGTTTGGCATCACCGATATCGCCGTCATCTTCTCTATTGTGATCTTTGCGACAGTTCCGCTGATCCGGTACACCATTGAAGGCTTGCGTACTGTGCCCCCTGAAATGACGGAAGCCGCTGACATGGCGGGTGCGACACGGTTCCAAAAACTGGTGAATGTACAACTGCCGTTGGCCCTGCCGACCATGGCCATCGGGTTCAACCAAGCGATCATGTTCGCGTTCTTTATGGTGATCATCGCGGCCTTTATCGGCACCCAAGATTTAGGACAAGAATTGCAACGGACACTTGCGGGTACCGATTTGGGCAAAAACTTTGTGCTGGGTATTTGTGTGTCGTTGATGGCGCTCACATTTGATCTGACGATTATGAAGTGGGCGGCGGACAAGAAGCGTGCCTTAGGGCTACCATAGTGTCACCGTGCGGTTGTGTTGGTTCACTGGAAAGGTAGCCTTCGGTTTGGCTTGGATTAATATTGGCCGGTAGAGCAGGCGTGCAATTCTAAGAGGTAATCCGCGGTGGATCATGCGTTGCTCAGCTTACTTTTCAATCCGACTCTAGATTTGTGTGATGCGCGGACCTTGCAGCATGTCGTCATACGCACCGCCTGCGATACGCTTTGTTCATGAGGTCATCAAACACTCAAGGACGAACGGTGCTGTTCGCCGCTTCAATGGTGTCGATGGTGCTTGGCTCAATCCATGCATTTTCTGTTTTTCTAGTGCCCCTCGAGGCCGAATTCGGGACGTCCCGCGCAACTGTTAGCCTCATTTATTCGTTTGGCTTGGTTTTCCTGACAATCGCCGTGCTGTTTGGCCCTGCGGTCTATTCCCGCCTGCAGCCAGCAACGATTTATGTCTGGGTTTCGGTTCTTGGCTCCATTGGGGCTGGCCTTGCTGGCATCGCTGGCGGATTAGAATTGGTCTGGATTGGGTACAGCCTGTTTTTTGGGGTCGCCAATGGGCTGGGTTATGGTTTTGGGCTTCAATTTGCAGCACGTGCCAACCCTGATCATTCGGGTCTCGCCATGGGCGTGGTCACGGCGGCTTACGCCCTTGGCGCGGTTCTGGCGCCATATGGTTTTGAAGTAGCACTGGCGTTTGGCGGCTTTTTCTTGGCTATGTTTGCCCTCGGTTCAATCGTCTTTTTTGTTGGCATCAGTGCCGCCATTTTGATTGCTCGAAGTGGCGCACGATATAATGACAACCAAACTGACACGGGCGTCTCGAGCCTGCCGTGGCTGCGTATCGCCGCGATATGGCTCGCGTATGGCGGCGGCGTCGCCGCGGGGCTTATGGCGATCGGGCATGCTGCAGGAATTGCGGCAACTGCAGGTTTTTCCGGCTGGAAAGCCGCCGCCACAATCGCGGGCTGCAACCTTGTCGGTAGCCTGCTTTCTGGCTGGCTGTCCGACAAGATATCGCATCGTCGCATACTCCTAATTCTGCCGCTTCTCAGCGCCACCGCCCTACTGACACTGTCGTTTCTTCCGGGGGCGACGATCGCGCTTTTGGGGGTCGTGGGTTTCGCTTACGGCGGGACGATTGCAACCTATCCAGCCGCCATTGCCAGACTATTTCCGGGCGAGGATGGCCCATATGCTTACGGGCGTATCTTCACGGCTTGGGGCGTTGCAGGGCTGCTGGCACCGTGGTTCGCTGGCCAGATTTACGACTGGGGTGGCAGCTATACACCCGCTCTCTGGGTGGCTGCCGGGCTTGGTATTATGTCTGCATGTGTTGTGCAAAAAACCATCC
>JAGGNB010000157.1 GCA_017886375.1 Octadecabacter sp. | reverse complement strand
GAAATGGTGCAGAAATCGGCCATGGCAGGGGCCTCTGTGATCCTTGCCGTATCTGCCCCCATGACCCTTGCTGTCGCAACTGCACAAGCGGCCAACATCACGCTCGTGGCCCTCGCACGCGATGACACGTTTGAAATTTTTACCCATTCTCACCGCATACAACTGCCCCCCTTCCAAACCAATGAGGCCACCGATGTCGCCTGACAAAATGAACCGCATGATCAATCAAATCGCGACCATTTTTTGAAAGCTAGCCCGACGCTGACAAGGCGGGCCGCGTCGCGGATCACCTAAAAGAATTCTGGGAACCCCGCATGCTCGACTTCCTTGCGGCCCATGTCAAAAATGGCGGTGACGGCCTCAGCGCGCTCGCGCTTGCAGGCTCCAAACGCGTGCTCGGCCAGTCCGCTTAAGTTTGTCTTTGCTTTAGAAATATCCTGGGGGTGAATTGGCGCAGCCAAGAGGGGGCAACGCCCCTTTTGCCGCGCCTACCGCAGGTTGCTGCACCAAAGGATGTGTTCGGGTCGTGCCATCATACTGTAACCTCAATGAAAATCCCGACTTTTGGGAATAATCCGCACGTCGCGGGGATGTCGCCCGGATGATGCTGGCAGGGGGTGTGCAACATGATCGGCGCGCGCCGCTGTCGTTGCCATGCCCTCGGGCGAGAGGCGCAACAACGCGTCGGATCGATCCTCCAACCTTTCCGCCACCACGTGAATAACGTCCACATCGCGCTGCACATAGCCATGAATGACCAGCAATCGCGATTGCATGACGATCTTGCGAAACTGCTCCATCACCTTTGGCCAGACCACCAGATTGGCGACGCCGAACTCGTCCTCGATCGTGATGAAACACACGCCCTTGGCTGATCCTGGCCGTTGGCGGATCAGCACCAGCCCTGCCATAGATATCTTCTGCCACGCGCGGCTGGTCTTCAGCGCGGTGCAGTCAGTGTAGCCTTGCGCGGCCAGTGATCTGCGCAAAAATGCCATCGGGTGTTTTTTCAGGCTCAACCGCAGGGTCTGATAATCCGCGACCACCTGTTCACAGACGGGCATTGCGGGCAGGGCGACGGGGGCTTCCATCCCTTCGTCCCGCGCGCCTTGAAACAAGGGTAAATCGGGTGCATCGCGCAGCGCCGATGCGTCCCACAGCGCTTGGCGGCGATCCAGAAACATCGACCGCAGCGCATCGGCCTCTGCAAGGCGGCGCACATGCGGTGCCGTCAGACCTGCGCGGTCTTGCAACGCCTTCAAATCGCGAAACGGCGCGTCGCGCGCGTCCACCAAACGGGTGGCTGCATCACTCCGGAACCCGGTGATTTGACGCAGGCCCAACCGCAGCGCGAACCCGTCTTGTGATGGCTCCAACGTATTGTCCCAATGGGAATAATTAACATCTGGCGGGCGCACCTCGACACCGTGATCTGTGGCATCGCGCACCAGTTGTGCGGGTGCGTAAAACCCCATGGGTTGCGAATTCAGCAGCGCCGCACAGAACGCGTCCGGGTAGTGACACTTAAGCCAGCTGGACACGTAAACCAATTGCGCAAAGCTTGCCGCGTGGCTTTCCGGGAAACCATATTCACCAAAGCCTTTGATTTGATCAAAACAGCGCCGCGCGAAGTCTTCTTCGTAACCGCGCGCCACCATCCGCCCGACCATCTTGTCTTGCAGCAGTTCAATTGTGCCACGGGATCGGAATGTCGCCATCGCCTTGCGCAGCTCATTGGCCTCGGCGGGGGAAAATTCAGCCGCCTCAATCGCGATCTTCATAGCCTGTTCCTGAAAAATCGGCACGCCCAGTGTGCGCCCCAGAATGTTCTTCAGCTCGGCTGGATCATGGGGCGGACCGGGGGACGGGTAGGCTATGATTTCCTCACCGTTGCGACGCCGCAAATACGGATGCACCATGTCGCCCTGAATAGGACCAGGGCGCACGATCGCGACCTCGATCACCAGATCATAAAACGTGCGCGGACGCAGGCGTGGCAGCATATTTATCTGGGCGCGGCTTTCCACCTGAAACACCCCGATGCTGTCGCCTTTGCACAACATCTCATAGACGCGCGGGTCTTCTTTTGGGACAGTCGCAAGGGTGAAGTTCGTTCCATAATGTGCTGATATTAAGTCAAAAGATTTACGGATGCAGGTCAGCATCCCCAGCGCCAGTATATCCACCTTCAAAATACCAAGCGCGTCGATGTCATCCTTGTCCCATTCAATAAACGTACGTTCCGGCATCGCGCCGTTGCCAATCGGCACGGTTTCAGTCAGCGCGCGTTCCGTCAGGATAAACCCGCCCACGTGTTGCCCCAAATGGCGCGGCATGCCGATCAATTGCCCGGCCAATAAAACAGTGCGCCGCAGCACAGGATCGCTCATGTCCAGGCCCGCCTCGCGCGCGTGTTCGCCGTCCACGTCCTTACCCCATGACCCCCAGATTGTCTTTGCCATGGCCCCCGTGACGTCCTCGGAAAGTCCCATGACTTTGCCGACCTCGCGGATTGCGGACCGCGGGCGGTAATGGATCACCGTGGCACACAGGCCGGCCCGCTCTCGGCCATACTTTTTATAGATATGCTGAATGACTTCTTCGCGCCGCTCATGCTCAAAGTCGACATCAATGTCGGGCGGCTCGCGGCGCTCCTCACTGATAAACCGCTCAAACAGCAGGCTGTGTTGCGTCGGGTCCACCGCCGTGATCCCAAGGACATAACAAACGGCGGAATTGGCCGCTGACCCGCGCCCTTGGCACAGGATTTCCGGCTTTGCGATGTTGCGGGCAAAGTCGATAATGTCATGAATGGTCAAGAAGTATCGCGCGATATCAAGCTTTTCAATCATCGCCAGTTCTTTG
>JAGGNB010000192.1 GCA_017886375.1 Octadecabacter sp. | reverse complement strand
TGCCGTCAGCGTCGCTTTCTTGAGATAGGTCCGTGCCATATTAGGGTCGCCTTATTTATAGATTTCCGGAAGGAAAGTCGTAGAAATTGCAGGGATGAATGCGATCAGCAAGACGACAACCAACATACACAACACGAAGGGGATCGCCCGCCACGCAATCTTGAGTATGGATTCACCGGTGATGCCAGACACCACGAACAGGTTCAGACCCAGCGGCGGTGTGATGAAACCAACACCCAGCGCTGTGATCATCATGATGCAGAACTGAATTTCGTTCATCCCAATGCTGTCAGATAGTGGCTTCAGGATCGGGGCGAGGATCACGATGTTGGGCGTTGTTTCCATTACACAGCCCGCCGCAATCAGAATGCCGATCATCATCAGAATTAGGATTGTTGGGTTATCAGTCATGGCGGTCGCAGCAGACACGAACCCTTGCGGCACGCCCATGATCGCCAGCGCCTGTGCCAGTGGCAGCGAGAACGCGATGATGGGCAAAATGATGCCGTTGACCTTGGCGGAACTGACCAGCATCGCCGGAAAGTCTGCCAGTTTCAGTGTGCCTATAATGAACCCTATGGCTATCGTGACGACGACTGCTGTGGCGCCCGCTTCGGTCGGGGTCAAACGACCTGAAAAGATGCCGTAAAAGATGATACCGGGGACGATAAAGGCATACCAACCTGAAGCAAGCGATTGGCCGAGCCGGGAAAAGTATTCGCCCGAAGACAGGTTGCCGCCGCCTTCATAACTGTAAATGCGGTTGACGATCAGGTTGGTGATCAGGATCGCCAACAGGATCGACACGCCCGGAATGATTGCTGCAAGAAACAGTGTCGAGGCAGATATCCCGAGGATCAAGCCGACGATAATATATGCGATGGAGGGCGGGATCAGGATGCCTGTGCAAGCACCCGCAGCAACCAAGGCGCAAGCATAGGGGCGCGGATAGCCGCTTTCCACAAGGCGATCGATTGTCATACGCCCCACCGCCGCAGCGCCCGCGGCGTCCGAACCGGAGATCGCAGCGAACATGCCGCAAACCAGAACAGTAGCCGATCCAAACCCGCCTTTGGCGAACTGGGTCAGGGCCTCGGCCACGTCGAGAAATTTGCGGCTAAGCCCCGTGCGCACCAGAACGTCACCGGTCAGGATAAACAGTGGCACAGCGGTCAGCGCGAAGGCATCAATGCCGTGAAACAGGCTTTCGCCAAGCAGTGCCAGTGGCAGATCGCCCGCCATCAGCAACATCATGCTCGAAGCGACACCGATGGACGCCCAGACAGGCACCGCCAATGCACACATCAGCACAAACGCGAGGACCGGCAGGTAGAAATCCCATCCAAGTATGACGATTTGTTCAATTGGGTTAAAAAGCATGGGTAATCTTCCTCAATCAAACAGCTTGTCGCCTTCGTAGACGGGGGTGCCGTCACGAAGGGAGCGAATGTCGCGCAACAAGGATTGGGTGAGCCGCACAATCATAATGGCAAAGCCCAACGGCACGGCCATGAAGAACCAGACCATTGATATGCGCAGGCCGTGACTGACTGATCCAAATTTCCACGATACGTGGACCGTTTCCCACGACCAGTAGAGAGCGATCGCTGCAACGCCAAACATCACAAGATCGCCGAAGATATAAAGCAGCGCTTTCATGCGGGGCCCGACGTAGTGCATCAACACGTCAATGCGAATGTGAGCACGTTCCTTGACGGCGGCGGCAGCCCCGATCCACGCGAGGTAGATAAATGAGTAGCGCACGATTTCTTCACCCCAGATGGAGGAATATGAAAAAATCTCACGGCGCAGCACCTCGATGGACATGGTCAGAACCAACATCACGTAGAACACCAAGAGCAGCCAACGCTCCGCGTCTCGGTTCAGTCTGTGCAAGAAGCTCATGACGGTCCTTTCTCATGGATGTGACCGGATGGGCCACATCAAGCGCTCTAGAAAATGTATGATTGTCGTTGGGCATTGGTGGGCACCATAAGGCGGCGCCCACCAAGTTTGGGTTTAGGCGTCGTGAACGTAGTAGCGCCCTTGAGTGCCAGCTGCTTCTTCGAGCTTGGCGAAAGTGTCCATTGACCCGGCCAGTTCAACCTTGAAGCTGTCCCATTCGGCCAACTGGTATCCACCAGCCGCCTGCCATTCACCCAACTGGTCATCCGACAGCGAATGGAATTCAACACCGGACTTGCGCAGTTCTGCCATAGCGTAGTTGCGTGCCGATGGCACCTTGGCAAGGTTCTGGTGACGGGTGATTTCAGAGGCTTCCATGATAGCGTCCTGAATGTCAGCCGGCATGGAATTGAACCACTCAAGGTTACAGGAGTAGACCTGAGAATCCGGAACTGCCTGCGTGAACGTCACGTGCGACAACAGGTCCTTGAAGCCAAAGACGTACAGCGCGCCAACAGATGGATCGAGCGCGTCAGCCACACCTTGTGCAATCGCGGACGGTGTTTCGCCCCATGCAACCGGTGTCGGGTTCGCGCCGACCATGCGGTAGTATTGCTGCAACATCGCAGAGCCCGGAACGCGGAACTTCACGCCGTCCAGATCTCCCGGTGTTATCACCGCACCTGCGCCGCCTTTGCGCACAGCAACGACGCGAGGGTCGATGTTGACGTAAAACAGCGCCTTGAAACCGGCGGCTTCTACTTTTGGGTTCACTTCTTGTGCCCAGATGTCGGAATGCACGAGGTTGGTGAAACGCTGGTTGGAACCACACAAATAGGGCATGTTGATCAAGTCAACGACGCTCGCGAACGGTGCGAAGTTGGACAGCGAATGCTGTGCTGCTTGAATCGTGCCCGTCTGCACGGATTGTGCCAGTGCACCACCTGCGCCGAGCTGACCACCAG
>JAGGNB010000032.1 GCA_017886375.1 Octadecabacter sp. | reverse complement strand
CGCATGTTCGTGACGGGTGGCGGGCGGCGTAACCCAACGCTGATGGGGATGATCGCAGACGCGTGCTTCGTTCCCGTTGCCCCGATTGAAGATGCAGGTTTTGACGGCGATATGTTGGAAGCGCAGGCGTTTGCCTACCTCGCAGTGCGCGTCGCCAAAGGGTTGCCGACCAGTGCGTCAGGCACCACCGGTGTGCGCGCGGCTGTCGGCGGAGGGACCGTTTCGCGCCCGTCGAAAAGCTAGGTATTTGAGACCCAAATCCACACCTCGCATCACGCGGGGAGATGGATTTTGAAACGTGCACGGATGGTCGCGTCCAACTCTGGATCAAACCGCGCGGCGGACCTTGTGGCCAAAATTGCTTCTTTTCGTGCGATGGTCTGTTCGATCAGGTTGGGGCGGTCTTTTTCAACCCATTCTTTCGGGCTCATCCGGTTGCCAAGCGCGGGATAGACGCAATCGCGTTCCATGTGGCTGAGGGTTCGATCCGTGCCGAGGTAATGGCCCACGCCCGGCTTGTCCGGCCCGCCCATGCAAACTTCGCGCATTTGATCCAGTGCAAGTGTTTCGTCGTCCACCTCAATACCACGTACACAGCGCAGCGCTTGGCCGATAAGATCGTCTGACAGGATCAGGCTTTCGTGGCAAAATCCGAGCAGAGAGGCGTGCATGCCTGCGGCCTCATAAACCATGTTCAGCCCGCTCAAACCCGCCATGACGTTGGAACACATTTGTTCCCATCCGGCCTGCATGTCGGGCATTTTAGAATCGCTCGCCCCACCTGCGGCCCCACCCGGAACACCGTAGAATGCGTGCATCTGTGCGCAGCCCGCAGACAACAGCGCTTGTTCACCGGACCCGACCGTCATTGAACCCGTGCGCAAATCCAAGCCGAACGGCCAAGTTCCAAACACCGCCGGATGACCGGGTTTCATGGCGTTGACGTAAACAACCCCCGCGAGGCATTCAGCCACCGCTTGCACGATTGCGCCCGCAATGGTGGAAGGCGCGGTTGCACCTGACATGCCAGCGGACAGCAACAGGATGGGCATACCGCCGCGAATACAAATCTCCATCGCTTCGCAGGATTCGGTTGCGAACTTCATTGGTGGGACGACAAAACAGTTGGACATCGACACAAACGGACGGTCGCGATATTTAGCCTCTCCGCCAGCGATCGCGTAGACCATTTGAAGACATTCGGCAGCGTGGCTTGGGTCAGAAATGGATGTGCCGACGTGTTTGGTGGTGCCTGCGCAGCACGCATAGATCGTGTTGAGATCCATTTCGAGGTTGTCAGCAATATCGCGCGCAACCATGGGGCGTTGCAGGAAGTGGACGTTATCCAATGTGTCCGTGATCCGCGCCGCATCGTGCAGGTCTTGCAGCGTGCTTTCACGGAAATCGTTGCCCGCCACATCAACCATATTTACCGCCGCACCTGCTGTGCCGTAATGCACGCGTTGCCCGCTCAGATCGAGGTCATGGACCGGATCGCGACCACAAAGCGTCAAGTCTTTGCATGAAAGGGCAAGCATGTCTTCGACCAAGGCACGCGGAAAACGGATGCGACCGTCGCTCCCTTGAATGGCGCCTGCGCCAGTTAGAATCGCAACGCCGGAGGGCGGCGCGTCCGCGAGGCCGATGGTTTCCAATGCGGTCAGTGCGGCCTCGTGGATTTTCAAGACATCTGCGTCTGACAGTGGTTTATATTTGCCGCCTGTCATGCCCGCGCGCACGGGGCGCATGGAGTCTGATAATTTGGAAGATCGCGCGGCATGGCGGGCGGCGCGGCCACCACTGCGATTGGTACGGGCAATTCGGTTCGGGGTTTCGTCATTCATGGGTCTAGCCTTTGTCTGTAGGAAAATGGGGTTCTCTACAGTGTGGCGGGCCGTCCACGCGCCGCGCGACCACGCCGCGCACCGATCGTCAAATTGACGCGGACGGCGTTGGCTGTTGCTGTCTTGGTTCTTTGATCCATGACCAAGGTTCTGACGTCACGGGATTGCAATCTATCGCTTTTGCGACGCGTGGTCGTTTTTGGACCATCTTGATATGGATCAGTTTATGTTTCGATTAAATTCTGAATGGGCGCCATTTGGCTGCCCGCTTGGTCCAGTTTGCGCGAAAATGCGCCAACTCTGTGCCGAATGACGAAACACCGTGGCACCATCCAAGAAAATCCGTGTTTGTCGCACTGAGGCGGCGGCGTGTCCGCGCTTAGAGTTTAGAATTTAGAAAAAGGAAGAAATCCATGAAGCGCATGCTTTTTACGACAACAACGATCCTTGCACTGGCTGCATCAAATGCGGTTCTTGCGGGCAATCTGGCAGAACCCGTCATTGTACCGGCGCCTGCGCCAATTCCTGCGCCGGTCATGAACACTGGCGGTGATTGGACCGGTTTTTATGCAGGGGGGTCACTTGGCTATGCTGACGTCAGCGACGAAGCTGCTACATTTTCTGATGATTTTAACGGGCTGACCTACGGCGCGCATGCAGGGTATGACTACGACTTCGGGTCATTCGTTCTCGGTGGCGAACTTGAAATTTCGGGCTTTGACGTGACCGACACTGTCACGGCGACGAATCTGGATTCTGTTGGCCGTCTGAAATTGCGGGCCGGGTATGATGCCGGCGCATTTTTGCCGTATGTCACGGCGGGCGTGGCACAGTTGTACACCAGTGGCGCGACGCTTGGCGATGTTGACGACACAGGTTCGTTCTACGGTATCGGTGTTGATTATCGGGTGCGCAATGGTCTGCGGGTCGGCGGCGAGGTGTTACAGCACGACTTTAACGACTACGCAGACTCCGGTCTGGACGTAGATGCCCTGACAGCAAACGTGCGCGTGTCGTTCGAATTCTAACACGACTGCATTATTAGCGATCCAGTGCGACGCGGCGGGCTATCATTTGCCCGTCGCGTCGTCGACCGGACGATGATGGCTGTATCGTCGTTTAGGGCTGTAACAGCCAACATAGTGTAAATGCGGTTTTTCGTCACATAATCAGTAATTTGGGCGACGTTATTTAAGTCAAAATCAAGTGAGTAACGCGTCAATTTTGTTGCCGGAAATGGAGTGTCCAAGCAGGGAAAAGCTGCCCCCGTGTGCACCGTGACCAAACATTTCAGCGGCGGCGTCGTACAGAACACGGTGCGTAGCACGCGCCAATGCAGACCCAAGTGAAAGCCGTGCAGCCCCCATCGCCGCAAAAGAGCGCTGGGTTTCTGCCGTGTAAATCGGCCCCGCCACAAGGACATTGACAGGTGCTGTGACCGCCGCGCAAATTCGCGCCACATCTTGGGTGGTTTTGGGGATCGGGGCATAGAGACAATCAGCGCCCGCGGCTTCAAACCCTTGCAGGCGTACGATGGCCTCATCGATGTCATAGACACCTGTCATGATACCATCGGCACGCGCAGTCAGCACAAAGTCATTCGGCAAAGCGCGCGCAGCCGATGCGGCGGCTTTGATACGCTCAATCGCAAAGGCGCGCGCGTAGGCGTCGGGACTGGGCAGTTTGATGTCTTCGATGCAGATGCCCGCAAGACCAGCCTCACCCGCCAGTCGGACCGTTTCGGCGACGGTGTCAGGATCATCGCCCCAGCCGTTTTCAAAATCACCTTGCACTGGCAGGCCTGTGGCGGCCACGAGGTCCTCTGCGTGGGCCAGCGCCTCGTCGCGCGAGACGCCAAGCCCATCGGGGCGACCCAAGGTGAAAGCATGTGCCGCTGATGACGTCGCAATGGCCTGCGCGCCCATGGATTTCAGCACCCGCGCAGAGCCGATGTCCCATGCATTGGCAAGAATGAAAGGCTGGCCGGGTTTGTGCAGGTCGCGAAACGTCGTCATCTTAGGCTCCTTTGTGGCATTGAAATTTAATGTCGCATATTAAAATGAAAAAGGGGGCCAGCCGAGATATTCAGACTCCCCCGCAATATTGAAAACGCAAAGACGGTTAAGCGGCTTTCAGTGCTGCGAAATCCAGTAGGGTTTTCAGCGCAGATGTGTACGTGTCATCGTCGATGGTCATGGCAACGCGGATGTGGCCCGCAGCAGCAACGCCAAAGCTTTCGCCTGGCATGGTGGCAATCAAGTGCGCGTCGAGCAAGTCATTTGCGAATCCTTCGCCTGTCAAACCTGTCGCACGAATGTCGAGCATCGCATACATCGCGCCCTGGATGGGGCTGCCTTTGACGATGTTTTGTTTGGCCAACAAAGATTCGGTGATCAGGCGGCGGCGCGCAAAAGGAGCGCTGACTTCATCCTCAAGCGCTACGCCTTCGCCCAGCGCAAATTCAGCGGCATCTTGGATATAGCCCGCGACGCCGTAGGTCGTGTGGGTCGCAAGATTGATAAGGTGCTCGATGATGTCGCTCGGCGCGCAGATCCAGCCGATGCGGCTTCCGGTCATGGCATGGCTTTTGGACATCGACCCGACGACCAGTGTGCGTTTGGCCATGTCGGGCAGGGCGCGAGGGCTGATGTGATCGCCGTCCCAAAGTTGCGTGTCATAGACCTCATCCGAAATCAGCCACAGGTCGTGTTCAATGCAGGTGTCCGCAATCTCTTGGAGCGTGGCACGGGAATAGACAGCACCTGTCGGGTTGTTGGGGGTGTTGATGAGCAGGCTTTTGGCACCCTTTGCATGTTCTGCGATGTCAGCGGCGCGGGGTTGAAATCCGTGGTCAGGATAGGCTGGTATTGCCAGTGGTGTCGCACCAATCCCGCGGATCGTTCCGGGGTAGGTGGCATAAAAGGGGTCGATATAAAGCGCGACATCGCCTTCGTCGCACACGGCTGTGTGGGCTGCGAACAGGGCGGCTTGCCCGCCGGGGGTGATCAGTATGTTTTCCGGTGTCGTCGGGACGCCAGTGCGTGATTGAATGCGGTTTGCGACGGCGTGGCGCAGCGTGTGGGTGCCGGGGACTGCGGCGTATCCTGTGTGCCCGCCCGTCGCACTCGCGTGCATCGCATCCAGAATACTGGGATGCGTTGGGATGTCATGTTCCCCTATGGTGAGTTCGATAACGGGCTGACCAGCGGCTTTCATGGCGCGCGCGCGATAAAAGACGTCCCAGCCATCAGAGCCGCCGGGTGTGAGATGTGTAATGCGTTTTGAAAGCTTCATGGGCGCACGTGACCAGCGGATTTGTGCGCTGTCAATCGGGATTTATTGCAATTGCGGTTCTGTCCCGATGGGACGACCGGATGAGGCAGGCCTTAACGAGGGCGTCACGATGGCGGAAACGGTTCCAGTGTGTCGCGCAGCTTTGCTGTCAGCGACGCGCGGATGATCGAGTATGAGATTTCAATGCGATGGCGCAGTTCTACCTCGTCCGTGTCCAAGGGCACAAATACCCAAGAGCGGTGGAAATACGGCGCCTTGGGCCAGCCGAACATATCTTCAAGATGCAGCGCGTCTTGCACCGTGGCGCATTTCACTGCCACACCGCCACCCATAGCGCCAATGCTGGCGAACATTTTGCCGCCGATTTTCCACGCATCGTGACCGCCGCCCCACGGATCGGTGAGTTCGGCAGAGGGCATGGATTTGCAGATGGCATTGACTGTTGCACGGGTCATGGGGCCATGATGGCGCATGAATGACGATTTTTGCAAGTGGGTTGCGCTACTGCGTGGCGTGAATGTCGGTGGCGCAAATAAGGTTCCGATGGCGAACTTACGGGCTTTGGCCGACGGGCTGGGCTGGCAGGATGTGCGCAGCTATATCGCGTCGGGCAATTTGGTGTTTGAAGCGCCGGTTGGCAGTTCCGCCGGCAATTTGGCGGCTGCGTTGCGCTTAGCGTTGATCGCGCAGATGGGGGTCGATGTGGCGATCCGCGTTATGCCGTGCGAAGAGATCGCCCGAGCGGTTGCGGCCTGCCCGTGGACCGCCCAAGGCAACCTTGTGCATGTGTTTTTTTGTTGGGACGCGCCCAAAGTGGACACGGAATTGCGTAACAGTGTCATCGCGCCGGACGAAGAGCTGGTCGTGCAAGGCAATCGTGTCTGGCTCTACGCGCCGTCGGGGGTGGCGCGATCAAGTTTATTGACCAAGATGGATCGGGTTTTGGGGGTGCAAACGACGGCCCGCAACCTCAACACCCTGCGCAAGCTCGCGGAAATGGTGCGTTGACGGTTGGGGTTGTTGGCCGCTATGCAGGGGATATGAAGAGCATTTGCATCATCGCGTGTATTATTACCTGCTAACTTGCGTCGCGGGCTGCTCTTTCACGTTTCCTCATATCGATGAACTTGTTAGGTCCGCGGGCAAACCCTGCGCTTAAGACATATTCGAGGTTCAAAGATGGCGATCAAACTGTACAACACCAAGGTCCGCAAAAGGGTTGAATTTAGCCCGATCGACGAAAACAACGTACAGATGTATGTCTGTGGACCAACGGTCTATGACCGCGCCCATCTAGGCAATGCGCGGCCCGTCATTGTGTTCGACACGCTGTTTCGCCTGCTGCGCTATACCTACGGCGCCGACCACGTGACCTATGTGCGCAATTTCACCGATGTTGATGACAAGATCAACGCGACAGCACTGGCGCGCCAACAGGCGGGGGCTGCGGGCACGTTGGAAGACTTGATCGCCGAACGATCAGAGGAGACGATTGGTTGGTATCTTGAAGACATGGCTGCCTTGGGTGCGCTTGAGCCAACGGCGATGCCACGCGCCACGCAATACATCGCGCAGATGATCGCGATGATTGAAGACCTAATTGCCAAAGGCCATGCATACGTCGCCGAGGGTCATGCGCTGTTCCGCGTGCGATCCTTCACGGAATACGGTGCGCTGTCGGGGCGGTCGGTTGATGATATGATCGCTGGTGCGCGGGTTGAAGTGGCGCCCTACAAAGAAGACCCGATGGATTTCGTGTTGTGGAAACCATCAAGCGACGATCAACCGGGTTGGGACAGCCCTTGGGGCCACGGCCGTCCAGGGTGGCATATCGAATGTTCTGCCATGGCGCTGGATCTGCTGGGTGATGCGTTTGATATTCACGGTGGCGGCAATGATTTGACGTTCCCGCACCATGAAAACGAAGTCGCGCAATCGACGTGCGCGGGTCATGGGTTCGCCAATGTCTGGATGCACAATGAGATGTTGCAGGTCGAGGGCAAGAAGATGTCTAAGTCCTTGGGCAATTTTTTTACCGTGCGCGATCTGTTGGAGCAGGGCGTGGCGGGGGAGGTGATCCGGCTGGTTTTCCTGATGACCCATTACCGCAAGCCGATGGATTGGACAGATGCCAAACGGGCAGAGGCGCAAAAAATGCTGACCGACTGGTTCGATATTCTGCGCAAGCACGGCTATTCGCCCAAAACGGTCGCGCAATTGAAGGCATCTGGTGATTGGGCCGCGGACATCGAATTGATGGGCGTTCTTGGCAATGACCTCAATACCCCGGGTGCGCTGGCGCGGATGCATGTGCTGGCGAAAGCGCGCACAACGTTTGGTTTGGTGCCTTTGGCGCATGCGCTTGAAACGCTGGGTCTGGTCTCGGACTGGGCGGTTTTGGATGTTTCCGCATCGCCACGAGACGAAATTCCTGACTGGGTCACAGTGGTTATTGAGCAATTGATTGCGAGACGCGGTGCAGCACGGGCGTCAAAGGATTGGGGCGAAGCGGATCGATTGCGTGACTTGCTGAGCGCTGCAGGGGTTCAAGTGAGTGATGTTGCAGGCACGGCCAGTTGGTCCCCGGGGCAAGATTTTGATCCGTCGGTGCTTGAGGAGCTGAAATGATCGCGATACTGATGTTTGGCGCGACGAGATCGCGACGCGTGCGCGGGGTAGTGTTCGCGTCTTTGGCCCTTGAAAAAGCCAGTGGGGCGCTGCCCCGCGCTGCGCGCTCCCCGGGATATTTGGAAAGCAAAGACATGCAGGAGTGGTGCTGATGGAGCGTTTGTATCTTTATGACACCACATTGCGCGACGGGCAGCAGACCCAAGGCGTGCAGTTTTCGACAGCAGAAAAGCACGCGGTAGCGGCGATGCTGGATGATCTTGGGGTCGATTACATCGAAGGCGGTTGGCCGGGGGCGAACCCCACGGATTCCGAGTTTTTCGACTCCGTGCCTAAGACGCGTGCGACAATGACGGCGTTCGGGATGACCAAACGGTCTGGTCGGTCCGCTGATAACGACGATGTGCTGGCGGCGGTAATGAATGCGGGCACACCGGCGGTTTGTCTGGTGGGAAAGACCCATGATTTTCATGTGAAGACAGCGTTGGGGATATCGCTGGACGAAAACGTCGAAAATATCAAAGCATCCATTGCACATATCGTAGCACAGGGCCGCGAGGCGTTGTTTGATGCAGAGCATTTCTTTGACGGGTTCAAGGCCAATCCTGACTATGCGATCAAATCTGCCAAGGCGGCCTATGATGCCGGCGCGCGCTGGGTTGTGCTGTGTGACACCAACGGCGGCGCATTGCCCCACGATGTGCGCCGCGGTGTGAAGGCCCTGATTGAGGCGGGCATTCCGGGCACGCATGTGGGCATCCATACGCACAATGATACCGAAAACGCAGTGGCCAATTCATTGGTGGCCGTGGCGGCAGGGGCGCGCCAAATCCAAGGCACGCTAAACGGTCTAGGCGAGCGGTGTGGCAACGCCAACCTGACGGCGTTGATCCCGACCTTGTTGTTGAAAGAACCCTATGCCAGCCAATTTGAGACGGGTGTCAGTCACGACGCTTTAAAAGGTCTTCGGCGGGTGTCGCGGATGCTGGACGAAATCCTGAACCGTGTGCCCCATCGTCAGGCGGCCTACGTCGGTGCGTCGGCGTTTGCCCACAAGGCGGGGCTGCATGCGTCCGCAATTGCCAAGGACCCGAGCACCTATGAACACATTGATCCCGCCTTGGTCGGCAACAGCCGCATTGTGCCGATGTCAAATCAGGCAGGCCAGTCCAATCTGCGCGAACGCCTAACCCAGATGGGGCTGGACGTCGCAAAGGGCGATCCCGCTTTGCAGCGTATTCTGGACCGCGTGAAGGATCGTGAGGCGGCCGGGTATTCCTATGACACCGCGCAGGCGAGCTTTGAGGTGTTGGCCCGCGAGGAGTTGGGGGTTATGCCAAAGTTTTTCGAGGTCAAACGCTACCGCGTCACCGTTGAACGCCGCCGCAACAAACGCAATAAAATGGTGTCACTGTCCGAGGCTGTCGTGGTCGTCAAAGTGGACGGCGTCAAGACGATGTCGGTCTCCGAAAGCCTTGGGCCGGATGGATCTGACCGAGGTCCGGTCAACGCCCTAAGCCGCGCGTTGGTCAAAGACCTTGGGCGGTACGCCGAGTGCGTGGCCGACATTCATTTGACCGATTTTAAAGTGCGCATCACCAATGGCGGCACCGAAGCCGTCACGCGGGTAATCGTTGACAGCGAAGACGGGCAGGGCCGCACGTGGTCCACCGTCGGCGTGTCGGCCAATATTGTGGATGCATCATTTGATGCGCTATTGGATGCGATCCGCTGGAAGTTGGTGCGCGACGGGATCAAAGATGGGGCTGCTTTGTGACTTTTGAGGCCTGCGCGGGCATTGTCGAACGCGGTGATCCTGACAGGTTTTTAGCCGTCATGGCCGCACCGGTCGCTGCGCGTCGGGTTTTGTTTCCGATCTATGCGTTCAACGTCGAAGTCGCCCGCGCGCCGTGGGTGACTGAAGAGCCGATGATTGCCGAAATGCGCCTGCAATGGTGGCGCGATGCGCTCGAAGAAATGGCGTCGGGCGGGACTGTGCGCCGACATGAGGTCACATTGCCTTTGGCAGACGTGGTGGACGGTGATGGCGCACGCGCGTTGGACCGACTGGTCGCTGCGCGGCGCTGGGATGTCTATAAGGACGGGTTTGAAGATGCAGAACACTTCAAAGAATACCTTGATGCGACCGCCGGGGAGCTGATGTGGCAGGGCGCGCGGGCGTTGGGCGCGGTTAACCGCGAAGACGTGCTTCGGTTTGGCCGTGCTGCGGGTTTGGCGCGCTACCTCGCGGCCGTCGCTGCGTTAGAGAAAAAGGGCCGCGTGCCGCTGCTGGATGGACGCGAAAGCGCAGTAGCGGAACTCGCACGGGAGGCGCTGAATGACATTGCGCGACCTGTTCCGAACAACGCGGCATTCCTTGAGGCGTGGCAGGCGGAACCGATCCTGCGCCAGATTGCAAAAGAACCATGGCGTGTGGCGCAAGGAACGGTCGGTCTCAGCCCGTTTCGTGCCAAATTGCGGTTGCTGCGCTGGTCCTAGGCCTGCGTCCCTTTGGGGCGTAGCGCCAACCAAATCAGCGCGCCACCTGCAAGCACCAAGAATGGCGCCATTGCGATGTTGACGGCCGTCCAGCCTTCCATCGGTGATCCACCCGAGCAGTTCATCAATCCGCCCGAGGCCAGTGACGCCACCATCACCGAGCCAAATACGATCATATCATTCAGTCCCTGAACGACCCCACGTTCGTGGTTGGCGTGCGATGACGTCAGCAGTGTCGTCGCGCCAATGAAGCCGAAGTTCCAGCCACATCCCAGCAGGATCAGGGCGGCGTAAAAGCTGAACAACGACGGTTGTTCGCCCTCAGCGATGCTGACCCCGAACAAGGCGGCGATGCCCGCAGCCCCAAGGATCACAAGGCCGATGGCCATGATCGGTTTGACGCCGAACCGCACGATAAGGTGGCCCGTAAAGAAGCTGGGCGCAAACATTGCTAACACATGCGCTGAAACGATATCGTTCGCGTTATCAAGTGCGTAGCCGCAGCCGACAACAGCAAGCGGCGTCGATGTCATGACAAGGTTCATCAATGAATAGGCCACCAATGCGACAATGATCGCCACCAGTATGTTGGGGTCTGACAACAGCTGACCACGGGTTCGCGGAGTCGGTCCATCCACTTTGGGCTGGCCGCGCGATCCTTTGGGCAAATCAAGCGCGAGAAACAGAAACATGCCGACCAGATTCAACACCACAACGGCCAGATAGGTGCCCAAGAACGGCACCACGAAATTGCTGTCCACAAGTTTGTTGAGCTGGGGGCCAAGGATCGCCGACAACAAACCACCCGCCATGACGTATGAAATCGCTTTGGGTTTGAAATTGTCGGATGCCGTGTCCGTTGCGGCGAAGCGATAAAATCCCTGCGCTGACATATAGATGCCGGTAAAATATGATCCGACCAAAAGCACGGTGAACGATCCGATGTATAACCCATAGGCGGCGATTGCGGCGCCGACTGCACCGGCCAGTGCGCCGATGTAGAACCCGAACCGCCGTCCGCGCGATTGCATCAATGGCGACAACCACGGTGCGGTTGTCATCGACCCGAAAATGATCAGCGAAATAGGCAGCGTCGCCCAACAGATGTTTGAGGCCAGCTGTTTGCCCGCCAATCCGCCGACAACAAAAATCATCGGCATCTGGGCGCCAAGAATCGCTTGGGCAAGAACGAGGACCGCAACATTGCGTTTTGCACGGCGGTCATCTGGAACTGGGGCGTGAATTTGGGATATCGTTTCGGTCATCCAAATTGGCTACGCCTCGCCCATGGTGTTGGCAATGGCTTGGCGCGAAAATTCAGACGCGATCGATGATGTGGGCGAATGAGCCCGCAACGCGCCCGTCTATAAGACCGATCGGACCCAGTGGTGTGCCTTGCGCATCCGTGGCATCAAACAACGCGCGGCCTTGGGCATCAAGCGTCGTTGCATAGTGAAATTCGTGCGCGGAATAGGTGTTCGTTGCACCTGCGGTTGGGATCAATGGATGCGCTGCGCGTTGGCGTAGAGTCCGGTACCCCAAATGCAGTTTGCGATCCTTAAAGCTGCTGGTCAGGCCAAGAAGACCCGCCATTTTATGCGCCGTGCCGTCCGCATCTATCAGCGTTTCGCCAAGCGTCATGTATCCACCACATTCACCATATATATCAGCTGTTGGCGCGGCACTCCTTAGGCTTTGCATGAAGG
>JAGGNB010000116.1 GCA_017886375.1 Octadecabacter sp. | reverse complement strand
GAAATCACCCATACAGACCGTCGGCCAATTGGCATTGCCTGTAAGTTTGGCTGCCTCTTTAATCTGACGATCCCTTAGAACAGTGTCATTTCCTGGCACTGGGGGTCTAGGATGCAACCCGATAAAATTGAACCCCGTCCCATCGGGGCCGAGCAGTTCAGCCCGCAACGTGGGCGTGTTATCCTCGGACAGAAAGACGACTTCGGCGTTTGGCGCAGTTAGACGGGTCGCGAAAATCAAACCGTAGTGATTGTCCAAAGGGTAAGTGACCACAGTCGGGTAGCGATCAAGGCAGGACTGAACGCCATCGAGCCAGCCTTGATCCGTTTCCATCAAGAACAGAACGTCAGGGTCTTCACGGTCAATTATGCCAACCAGGTCGGCCTTACGGGTGTTTTCCATCAAGACGTTGGCGGACAACAATTTGATCTGACTGTCAGGGTGGACGTCCGGCATGATACAGATTTCTGACCGTGAAAACCGTGTATATGGGAATATGCGCACACCTTGATAGAACGCGCATGCAACGAGTCCTGTCGCCAGTATGGCTTTGAACCCGATGGAACTCAGCAGCACCAAGGGCAAGCAAAACAAGGACACCAGTGCGAGGTGAAGTCGCGGAAACTCCCAAGCGCGGACCCACCAACGCACGCTTCGCGTCAGTGGCAACAGTGTTCCCACAACGACTGTGACCACCAAAATCCAAACAACTGAGGTCAAAAGAACTATCAAAGCCACCACAACGTCAAGCCGGTCGCGACAGCAGCGACGGTTAGAACCGCAGCTAATGCGGTCATCTTATGGTGTGACTGGGCCTCAACGTCGTGATCGCTTAGTCGGCGCTGTGTTTGGCGGCTTTTGACCACGGCGGACCAGAAGATCGCAACCGCGGCTACGATGAAAATCTCGGCCACGCCCTTGGCAAGAAGCGGGTAGTCCGTGTCCTTGAAGACCGCCTTCATTCCGAGAGCGATGCCAATGCAGGCCATTCCAGTGCGCATCCATCCGGCGAACGTGCGCTCGTTTGCCAACACCGTCCGGTCCTCTGCCCATTCGGTACGGGTTTCGGCCATATCGCTGGACGACGGGTTTTCGGGCATGTCGGTCGTTGTCATCGGATCTGACTTTCGCTTGAAGTTCGTTAGCTCGGGCCTGGGCGGCATCTTTGCGACGGATCGGTGCAGAAACGACCGTCAAATTTGGCTAGCCTGAGTGTTTTTCAACGTCGTCTATGGTTTTCTTTGTAGTGTTCAGAACGTCTTTATTATCGGTCTCGGCCACCAATCGGATCAACAGCCTGTTCAAATGATCCATGACCAAGGCATCTGTTCTAACATAGGGCAGAGCCACCGTAATGCTCGCGTCAAATAGTTCTTCGAAGTCGAGAGTCGGGTATCTCACGCGTTTGAAATGGAGCGCCTTCAGGCCACCTTCAAAGTTGGCTGCCGTAATTAGACCGACATAGAGCCAATTCAGACAGTTTATCGCCGTATAGGGATCGTTCACACCGGGCGATAACGCGCGCGCAATCATTTCGACCAGCTGTTGAACGATAAAAAGAAGGTTTTGCTGCTCTGTCGGGATGTGGCCCAATGCAAAACAAGATCTGATGTCATTTTCGAGATCGTTGGAAAAATCCTGTTGCGTCCAGACATTCAGGGCGGGCGAATGTTTGGTCACAAAGCTGCCCGCAGTGAACAGAAGTTCAAAGTATAGATCGTGGTCATCTGCGAGTTCCGCAAGTCTTTCGCGATCCCACGTCTGCAAATATCCATCCCCATTCAGGAACACCTGATGTTCGGCAGGCCGTTGCGGAAGGTCGCATATCGGTTCGTCATCGCCCTGTGCTTCGGTCTTGATCAGGGTTTCCAAGTTAAAACGCAAACGTCCGCCCAAATCAGCCGAAATATTGGAAACGTTGATGATCTCTGGAATGTGGTGGACGTAATAGATCATCGTCAGGACAGACAGACCCGTCAGCACAAAGGCAACGAGCATTGATAGATGCGGTACAAACGCGCCACTCACATCGTCCGTACCATCGCTGGCTTGCACAGCGCGCAGGATCAGCAATGTGTATACGAAGGTGGCTATCAGAAAGCCGAGGCTTAGTTGGTTGCCACGGTCGCGCATGAAGTTGCCGATCAGGCGGGGGCCAAAGTTTCCGGATGCAAAGGAAACCGCAACGATGGTCATGGAAAACATCACACCCGTCACGCCGATGATAGATTGCGAAATCACGGCCAGTGTTGAACGGGCACCTTCTACCTGCGTTGTGCGCCAAGCGTCTGTTAATAAAAGGTTGTTGTTGTCAAAGTACAATGTGAGCTTTGCTAGAACGACAGCGAAAACAGCCATAACAGTTGGCAAGAACCAATAGCTCGCCCGAACGTCTTGTAGCAATTTCATCAAAAGTGCGCGTTTGCCCAATGTGTTACCCTATCCCTGTTAGGTGATGCCCGCGTCGATTAACTTTGCTCGGACTTCTCACTCAGTTCCACATGCGCACCGCTACCTGAAATCGGCAAGGGTTCTTTGAAGGTCAGCGTGCGATACGGGAACGGGATTTCAATGCCTGCATCATCCAATGCCCGCTTAACCGCCGCCACAACTTCGTCGCGCGATGCACGCACGGCAAGCGGGGTCGATCCGGTCCACCATGTGACCTCAAAATTGATCGAAGACGACGCAAATTCAGTCGCGAAAATTTGAACAGATTTGTCATTAACCTCCACCGTCCCACAGGTTTTAACTGCATCCGATATGACCGATCTGGCCGTGTCCAAATCGACATCATAGGCCACCCCACAAATCACAGTTACACGGCGCAGGTCTTTGTCAGTACGGATTGTCACCGGGTTTTTGAACAAAATCGAATTGGGCACGATGACCAACTGGCCATCTG
>JAGGNB010000051.1 GCA_017886375.1 Octadecabacter sp. | reverse complement strand
GCCGCGGCCATGGCTCCGCTAACGGTCAGAAGGATACGCATGACTGAAGCGTAGGCAGGCGACTGGCTCGTGAGTGCTGTTGCCACCAGCGCCACCGCGACGGACAGCGCATATTGATAAACCATACTGGGATGGGGCCCATCCATCATCCGCGCGCCAAAGAATAGCCCCACCAAGGCGACCAAACCAAGCAGTATGGGGAAATGACCATTCCAGGTTATGAAAGCCAATATAATCAACGCCGCAATCGTACCAAAAATCGTCGCCAAACTGCGCTCTTTCGCTTCGGCAAAGGCCTGCAGTCCGGTTGGAAAGACCAGCACAAAGATCGCACCGAACGCCAAGATCATGTCAGACGCCGGCATGACGGCGTAAAGCCAGAAACATAGCAACATCAGGACACCGGCGCGGATTATGGACGCCGCGCCATGATGGCCGTCGACCAAAGCGGTGACCCTGATGTGTTGCACATTCATGGCAGGCGGGATCATCCAGTACAGCACTGGAATAACGATTGCTGAAAGGAGTGCGCCTTGGGTAAAGCCATCCCTGAAATAGAACAGCAATTGCGGACTTTTGAGACCCATGATCGACATCATGGCGGCGGCAATGATGATCAGCATCCCGATCGGGCTGCCTGTCCTGCGTATGATGTAAAACCCGATCGTGAATACCGTGAACATCAGCGCCAGCATCAGCAAGGGGACCTCGCGCGTCATTTCAACCAAAAGCGTCATGAGCCAGATCACTGCGATAAAAAAAACTGCCGCCCCGATCGCCAGCACTGGGTCGAACCTTTTACGTTGAGCCGCGAGAAGGCCGACTGGCAGCGCCACGACCAGCGCTGGAAGGACTGGTTTGATCCACTGCACGGCGGCAAAGCTGATCACACACAGCAGCGCCAGTCGAATAGCGAAATACGGATCATCTTTGGCCCGGGGGCGCGGTGCCACATACATAGCTTTGTCCTTAGTACAGGGCAGTCAGCCAAGACTGAACACGTTGCAGACCCGACGCGAGGGTCGAGACGATACCGCCCCCCGTTGAATGCACGACAATTGATACGTTGCCGCCAACACGGGCTTTGCGGGGCCACGCATCCATCCCGCCGTCCAGTTCGATGCGCACTGGCATGCGGCGGGCGGGTTCGAACCACTGGGTGCTGGGCGCATTGACTGGCAGGCCGCCGGCTTCGGATCGTCCAAGGTTAATTCCCCAGCCCAGACTTTCGACCGTTCCCTCGAATATTTGTCCAGGGGCCGCGTCAAAGATCATTGTGACGCGATCACCAGCGTCTACTTCAACCAACTGATTTTCACGAAGGTCTGCGGTGATCCAAACACCTTCATCCTCAATAAATGTCAGGGCGGGTTGACCGGCTCCTACAAACTGCCCGGGCGCCAGCCGCAAATTCGTCACGACGCCGCGCCGCGGTGCTGTAACTGTGGTCGACAAAAGGTCGAATTCGGCTTGCTCAAGCGCCAGCTGCGCAGCTCTCACTGACGGGTTCTCGCTGCCAACAACACCAAGACTGCGCTCTGAACTGTCTGCCTGTGCCTCTGCTGCCGCAAGACCGGCCTCTGCATTCGCAACCTGGGTACGCGATGTGTCCAATCCCGCTTCGGCCAAAATACCGCGCTCTGCAAGGACTTCTGCTCGCGCATTCTCAGAGCGGACGTTCTCCAATGCAGCGCGCGCTTGCGCAACTTGTGCGTATGTGGCCGTGAGTTGCGCAGAAGAGGCATCAAGTGTTTGTGCTGCCTGTTCAAGCTGCACGCGGGCCCGTTCGACCGCGATGGCAAAGGGTCTTTCGTCGATTTGAAACAAGACTGATCCCGAGGGAACGATTTCGTTGTCCCGCACCATGATGTCGGTGACCCGACCGGGAACACGTGATGCAATTTGGACGACGTTGGCAGACACAACTGCGCGTGAAGTGCTGGGCGCATATCGATCGGATGCCGCATACCATCCGGCAATCAGAACGGTCACGATCAATATCGCAATCGCAAACGGCTTGGCCGGATTTCCGCGTCGCGGTTCTTCGGGAGGTTCCGGCGCGACAATCTCTTCTGTCACGTCTGAAGTTATATCTGTCACTTGATCGACTCCCAGAATAAATCGCGTTTCAATTCCATGCAGGCGCGGCCTCACGCCCCTTTGCATGACTTAAGACGTTACACATGATGTCTCGATAGCGCACCGACAAGATAGATGTCGTCACGGCTCGGGCCGGGCGACCCAATCGCGCAAATTTGCGAAACCGCGTCAAGACGTCAAACTCCAGACTGCGCTAAAACGGTGACCCGCAGAATATGGAAATTATTTATGAGGTTGATCCATCACGTCTTGCCGTCAATATGAACACTTCGTCTCGCCACTTCAATGATCTGTAACCAAAGCAGCCTAACGAACTTCGAAGGGTCGCTGTTGGTGATTGATTGGCGGACTATCACGACAACGGCGGGTTTGGTCTCCGATAGTGCGCAAGCAATCGAAGCGGGCCCTATCAGTTAAATATTTCTTGGCCCATGTGTAGACGACTGGTCCACTGGTTCCTATATGTCCATTATGAGCAACCGAGAAACTGACAAACGAGCACACATTCTGGCAACCGGCCGGCGTCTTACGGCGCGTCAGGGTTATTCCGGTGTCGGCCTCAATGAACTGCTTAAGACCGCTGGCGTACCGAAGGGATCATTCTATCACTACTTCCCATCCAAGGAGGCTTACGGGTGTGCAATCTTAGAAGATTTCGTGCATGGCTACGAAGACCGACTTGTTGGGTCACTGGATAACCCGACACTGAATGCACGTGATCGGCTGATCGCCTACTTCGACGAATGGCATCAAAATCAGGTCGGTCCGAACCCAGAAGATCGGTGTCTGGTGGTCAAGCTGTCTGCCGAGGTCGCAGACCTTTCCAAAAATATGAGCCAAATTTTGGAACAAGGGGTTAACGCCATCATCGCGCGTTTGGCGCGGACCTTGGAGGAGGGCATCGCGGAAGGCTCAATTGCCAAGATCGACGATACAAATGGACTGGCTGAGGCGATTTATCACCAGTGGTTGGGCGCGAGCCTTGTCGCAAGCCTGTCCTATGACGACGCACCGTTTAAGTCCGCGATGCAAACGACACGGAAACTTGTCCCTGCCGCCTGAACCAATCCACATTTCGCGCATTGATAGACGACTGGTCTATTAAGAAACGGGCGAGCAATGAAATTTAGACAGAAGGAAACCAACCGATGAACAATTTTGATTTTCACAACCCGACACGCATCCTGTTCGGCAAAGGCCGCATTGCGGACCTGAAAGATCAGGTTCCGAACGACGCAAAGGTCCTAATCATCTACGGCGGCGGAAGCGCGGAAAAGACTGGCGTGTTGGATCAGGTCCGCGACGCCCTCCAAGACCGCACCTTGGTCGAATTCGGCGGCATCGAACCAAATCCGCGTTATGCGACAGCGCTCAAGGCGGTTGACGTGATCCGCAATGAGGACATCACATTCCTGCTGGCCGTTGGTGGTGGGTCGGTCATTGACGCCACCAAGTTCATCGCTGCCGCCGCACGTTATGAAGGTGACGCGTGGGACATTCTCACGTCATTTGGCGCAGCTATCACACAGGCGATGCCGTTCGGCACCGTGCTGACACTGCCCGCCACGGCGTCCGAGATGAACGCCAATTCGGTCATCACGAACCCCGAAAAAGGCGCGAAACTGCCCTTCCGCAGCGCACATTGCTTCCCGGTGTTCTCAATCCTCGACCCCGAGGTCACGTACACGCTGCCGGATCGCCAGATCGCCAATGGGGTGGCTGATCCGTTCGTGCATATCATCGAACAATATCTGACCTATCCGGTGAACGCGCCGATTCAAGATGGGTTTGCCGAAACCCTGATGCGCACGCTGATTGATCTTGGCCCCAAGGCCATCGCGAACCCGAAAGACTATGACATTCGCGCCAATCTGATGTGGACGGCAACGCTGGCCCTGAATGGTCTGATCGGTGCCGGTGTGCCGCAAGACTGGGCAAGCCATATGATCGGCCACGAGATCACGGCGTATAACGACACCGACCACGCGCGCACACTTGCCGTGGTGCTGCCGTCGCTGATGCACGATCAACGCGGCCCGAAACGCGAAAAGCTGCTGCAATACGGCGCCAACGTCTGGGACATCCGCGACGGGTCTGACGATGACCGGATAGATGCCGCCATAGAGGCGACACGCGGATTCTTTGAGGATCTGGGCATCAAGACACGGCTTTCTGACTACGATGTCGATGCAGCAGGGATCGATCACATTGTTGCCGCGTTGAAAGACCACGGCATGACCGAGCTTGGCGAACACGGTGAAATCACACCCGAAGATGCACGCCGCATTCTCGAAGCAGCCGCATAGGAGGCAACGAACATGACACAGAACGACAAGACAAACCGGCAACTGGTGCTGGCAGAACGTCCCAAGGGCGCGCCCACGAAGGACACCTTAGATCTGGTCGAACGCAAGATTCCCGACGCGGCGGAGGGTCAGATGCTACTGCGTACGGAGTATCTGTCGCTCGATCCATATATGCGGGGGCGCATGAGTGATGCCAAATCCTACGCCGATCCGGTTGAAATCGGCGGTGTGATGGTCGGTGGCACGGTGGCGCAGGTCGTCACGTCGCATGTTGACGGGTTTGCGCCTGGTGACTTCGTCCTGAGTTTCAACGGCTGGCAGGACTATGCCGTCTCAGATGGATCGGGTGTGACCAAGCTGGATCAATCGGGTGCCCATCTGTCCTGGGCCCTCGGCATTCTGGGCATGCCTGGTTTCACCGCATGGGCTGGTCTGACGAAGATTGGCACTCCAAAAGCTGGCGAAACGATCGTCGTTGCGGCGGCCACCGGTCCGGTTGGGGCAACGGTTGGTCAGATCGGCAAGCTGCTGGGCTGTCGTGTTGTCGGGATCGCGGGGGGCGCGGAAAAGTGTGCCTACGCAGTCGACGACTTGGGCTTTGACGCCTGCATCGACCACAAAGCGGCAGGCTTTGCCGACCAACTGGCCGAGGCAACACCCGACGGCATCGATGTCTATTTCGAAAACGTCGGCGGCAAGGTTCTTGATGCGGTGATCCCGCTGCTCAACCCCAACGCGCGCGTGCCGGTCTGCGGATTGGTGTCGCAATACAACGCCACCAAACTGCCTGACGGCCCTGATCGCATGAACTGGCTGATGGGCCAGATCCTGCGCAAGAAGATCAAGATGCAGGGCTTCATCATCTTTGACGATTTCGGCCACCTTTACGGCGACTTCGCCAAAGAAATGGGCGGATGGATTGAAAGCGGCAAGATCAAATACCGCGAAGAAATTATTGATGGTCTGGAAAACGCACCTGAGGCGTTTATCGGCCTTCTTAATGGCGACAACTTTGGCAAGCGCGTGATCCGCGTCGGCCAGCACACAAAGGAAAAAACATGAATATTTTGATGGTACTGACGTCACACGATACCTTGGGCGACACTGGCAAAAAGACCGGCTTCTGGCTGGAAGAGTTTGCAGCCCCTTATTTCGTTTTCAAAGACGCAGGCGCGACGATCACACTGGCATCACCAAAAGGCGGCCAGCCGCCAATTGATCCGATGAGCGACAGTGACGATGCACAAACGGACGACACCCGCCGTTTCAAAGACGATGCCGCGGCGCAAAAACACCTCGCCTCGACGCTGAAACTATCGGATGTGAACATCGACGGGTTTGATGCGATTTTCTACCCCGGTGGGCATGGTCCTTTGTGGGATCTGGCCGAAGACAGCGATAGCAAACGCCTGATAGAAGCGTTCGCTGCCGCCGATCTTCCCATCGGCGCCGTCTGCCACGCGCCAGCCGTGTTCCGCCACACGAACAGCGCGGACGGCAAACCGTTGGTGTCTGGTCGCCGCGTGACGGGCTTTACCAACACCGAAGAAGACGGCGTTGGCCTGACAGATGTTGTTCCGTTCTTGGTCGAAGACATGCTGAAGGCCAATGGCGGTACGTACGAGAAAGGCGACGATTGGGCCAGTTTCGTTCTGCGTGACGGTAAACTTGTCACCGGCCAGAATCCGGCATCGTCTGCCGCAGCGGCGCGCGAAATGCTGACGTTGTTAAAGTAACGTCAAACGAATGCGTTACGCGGGCCAGCGCTGGTCTGCGTAACGCGATCTTTCAGGACGCGCTATTGCGCAATCGTGACGACAATTTTTCCGACTGCATGACCGTCTTTCAGGGCCGCGTATGCGTCGGCTGCTTGGTCCATTGGATAGGTACTGTCGATCACGGGTTTGACTTTTCCGTCCTCGATCACGCACTGCACGCGTGCCCTTAGCCGGTGCATCTGGGCGCGTCTCTGAAGCGCTGGGTGGGGTCCATAGGACATGGCCCTGCCTTATTGCCACGAATAACAGCACTGCATCCGTAAAGCCTAAAATGTAACCAGAACAAAAATGGAATGCGCACGCATCAGCGGCATTCATGCAAATGCTGCATGACAGCATTGTCGAAAGGGTCATTGTGCAACTGCAGCATGATCATACATCTTGATCGCAAGCGAACTACAAAAAATGCTTCAATAACTAAAGAGGTCGGCAACGTCATGACAACATTAACAACAACAGTCTTTGCCCGCACATCACTGAGAGATCGTTTTGAGACGATCCGCACGCAGGTAGCTGAAAATGCTTCCAAGCGTAAGATCTACCTCACCACACTATCCGAACTGGAGCGGACGTCCGCACGTGACCTGCAAGATCTCGGAATTGCCCCTTCATCGATCCGCCAGATTGCCCACAAGGCCGCTTACGGTGCGTAGGACTTAAAAGGTGGATCTATCCCAGCCTCACTCGAACATTCAGATCTTGTTAAGTCCAGCGCACAACTTCTTTCCTGAAGCAATGCTTCAAACACCAGTTTCGGAACCGCCCACCTCCTCCCGAGTGGAACCGAATACACCGCTGCCAGAGCTCACCTCCTCCCGAGCATTGTCAGCGAAGACGCGCCTTGCTTCTTCTCCTCCCGAGACACGCCGAGGCGCGGATATATAAGAACGGTCATGTTCACCTCCTCCCGAGCATGGCCGTTTTTTGGTTTCGAAAGGCAACAGGGTTTTCATCGGTGCAAGATCGGTTGTTCGTTTCGCCAGACACGCCAAGCTTTTTGCCTCTGCAGCATTTTCACCTAATCTGTCAGAATTAGGGACCAAAACGAAAGCCTTTCCCGAATTTACAGTGGCATCGCACATGAAAACTCATGCGGCCCTGCAGCGAAGGCTCAGGTCGTTTGCCCGTATAACCTCATAATCAGCATAGAAATAACATAGAGAGCGAAACGGTATTTAATGATTAGAGTGCTGTCCGGAGTCTGGGCTCTTCTGCTTGGTATCGTGCTCATCATGTTGGGCAACGGCATGCATTTCACCCTGGTTGGTCTACGTGGCGGCATAGAGGGGTTCTCATCGACAGAATTGGCAATTGTCACCTCAGGTTATTTTCTGGGCTTCCTGTCAGGTGCGCGGATTACCCCGTTGATGATACAGCGTGTGGGTCATGTGCGGGTTTTTGCAGCTCTCGGGAGTTTCATGTCGGCTGGACTGATTGCCTTGCCGCTCTTGACTGAGCCTTGGGCCTGGACGGTCCTGAGGGTCATCATCGGGTTTTGCATGTCGGGGATCTATGTTGCGGCTGAAAGCTGGCTGAATGCAGCCGCTACAAATGAGACGCGCGGCAAAGTGCTCTCAGCTTATATGATCGCACAGACGTTGGGGATCATCGGGGCGCAAGGGCTGCTAATACTGGGTGATGCAGGGACGTCTGTTCTGTTCATCTGCGCTTCAATCCTCGTGTCGATCTCATTTGCGCCTATTCTTTTGTCCGCCACACCGGTTCCCGCGGTCGAGGTTGCACGGCCAATGCCATTGCGCCACCTATTTACAGGATCGCCATTGGGCACAGTTGGTATTTTGTTGTTGGGCAGTATCTACGCGACACAATTGGGTATGGGTGCAGTTTTCGGAACTCAGATTGGCCTAACAACTAACCAAATCGCGCTGTTCATCGCGATGCTGTTTGCTGGTGCGCTCGTGCTACAATACCCAATTGGCTGGCTCTCGGATCGGATGGATAGGCGCATACTCATCTTTGGATTGTCCTTGCTCGGGGCCGCTTCTTGCCTATTGGGGTGGATCACTGGTGGTGGGTTATGGCCGTTGATGGCAGCGGCATTCTTTGCGGGAGGGGTCACACCACCACTTTATGCCCTGCTTTTGGCATTCACGAACGATGCTCTTTCAGCTGCAGATATGCCCGCTGCATCTGGGGGGCTTGTTTTTACGTTCGGGCTGGGTGCGATTGTGGGTCCTCTGGTGGCCGGCTGGGCGATGCAAGAACTTGGCCCATACGCTTTCTGGTTGGTGCTTGGCATAACTTTTGGCGCCATGGCGCTTTACGCACTCTATCGTATGACACAGCGCGCTGTAGTTCCTGCGGGCGAAACTGATAGCTATCTGAATGTCCTACCCACTGCCTCACCGGTCGCAGTGGAGGCGGCTGGCGATTGGGCCGTTGAAAACGCTGCGGCAGAAAGCGAAACAAATTCGACTTGAGTAAACAATTACGGCGGCGGCCTCAACTGATCGACGCAACGCACTCCGCGAACTTCTCCGCTGGGGTTTGGTATTGCAAGGTCTTGCGGCGGCGTTAGAAACGACCTTGGATTGCGCGGATCGGGTGCATACCTCACTGCAAACGGAGGCCTCAATGCAGCACTTTTCGCTCCTCGACTTATCACCCGTGCCAGAAGGCAAAACCACGGCGGACGCCTTGGCCAATTCAGTTGCTTTGGCGCGCGCTGCAGAAAACGCAGGATATCACCGCTACTGGCTGGCTGAGCATCACAACATGGCCGGGATCGCCAGCGCCGCGACGGCCGTAGTGATCGGCCATGTGGCAGCTGCGACCCGGACCATGCGGGTCGGCGCCGGTGGGATCATGTTGCCCAACCACGCGCCATTGGTGATCGCGGAACAGTTTGGAACGCTGGCCACGCTTTACGGAGACCGCATCGATCTCGGCCTGGGCCGCGCACCTGGCACCGATATGGCGACTGCCCGCGCTTTGCGCCGCCATATGGCACCCGAGGATAGCTTTTCCCAAGATGTGCAAGAGTTGATCGGCTATTTCGGTGACATGCCCGAGGGTGCAGCTGTCCGCGCTATTCCTGGTGTCGGCACGCACGTTCCGGTCTGGATCCTCGGGTCGAGCCTTTACGGTGCCCAGCTGGCAGCCCATCTGGGCCTGCCCTACGCCTTTGCCTCGCATTTCGCGCCAGCCATGCTCGAAGAGGCACTGTCGATCTACAGAACAACTTTCAAACCATCCCAGTTCTTGTCCGAGCCCTATGCAATGGTCGCGGCAGGCGTCTGTGCCGCCGAGACCGACGAGGAGGCGCAGGTGCTGCGGTCCTCGCAAGAACTTGCATTTGCACGCTTGATATCCGGTCAGCCTGGCAAACTGCCCCTACCAGTCCAAGATGTCGAAGCACACGTGCCCGCGCCAGTCCTGGCGCAAGTCAGACAAGCCTTATCGTGTTCCGCGACGGGTTCACCTTCGACGGTCAAGACGCAATTAAGTACTATCATCGACAAGTACCGGCCCGACGAGCTTTTGGTGACCGGGATGATCCATGACCACGCTGCACGAGTGCGATCGTTTGAAATTGTCGGCGATGTCTTGACCCAATTGATTGCACAAAAAAGGTAGACTGATCCTGCTGGCTGGCACCGACACTTCCGGCCCACACCGGACCTTCGTTCCCACCGTAGCGAAAGTCTTCTTCGAGCCCTTTGTGTCGGATGCTGCGCTGCGCATGAATGGCTGCCTGCAACAGAGAGCCAAAGCCCTCAACAACTGTTTGGATTTTGAGCAGGGTTTGTGGCAGCATAAACCGATATGATTTATGGTCGTTCACAACGAGGGTTTGTGGAGTCCACGACAAGCTTATATGTGCAAGCTGGGATTGGGTTTAGCAGCACGTTACAAACCGACCCCACGACGGGCGAAACAAGCTTAGGATCCGGTCATGAGTGACGCGCAGAACGAAAAGATCAAAGACCTCGAACGCAAGGCGGAGGTTCAAAAACTTCGTATCAAACGGCAGCGCAAGGTTGGCTATGCGCACGGACTTCTGGACGGTGTGCTGACCATGCTTGGTCCAGACGACACGATCGTCGATTGTGGTGCGAACATAGGTGAAATAACGACGAAAATGGCTGCAACAGGTGCAAAGGTGTTCGCGTTCGAACCCGATCCCTGGTCGTTCGAACGTCTTGAACGCAACACCAAAGAATTTGCTAACGTGACCAGATTTCAGGCGGCTGTCGGTGCGCAGGCCGGAACACTGAACCTGTTTCGCCCCGCTGAGTTCGAAGACCGCCCCCGCCGAGCCTCTACTGCATCGTCTTTAGTTCCCGGAATGCGCGACGTAGATGAAAGTACAGACGGGATCCCCGTAGAGGTCGTGGGTTTCGCGGATTGGATTGAAACCAAATTGGGCGAGGGCCACAAAATCCGCCTCATCAAGGTTGATATCGAAGGAGCTGAACTTGATTTGATGGAGTCTTTGATGGACCGTGGGCTTCCTGACCGCGTCGGTCTGATGCTGGTGGAAACCCACCAACGCCAGCTTCCCGCAGAGGCAGAAAGATTTGCGGCCTTAAGGGACCGTGTAAAAGACTTCCGGGCAGGTTGTATTAACCTCGACTGGATTTAGACCCCTGTCGTCCGCTCCTGCGCCAAAAGGTGAAATTTGACAAAGCCCCGAATCGCCGTCGCCACCTGTATGCGCAATGAGGGACAATTTATCCTCGAATGGGTCGCCTATTTTCGCACGCTGGGGTTCGACGAAATCCTTGTTATGTCCAACGATTGCGACGACGGATCGGACAAAATGCTCGACCGGTTGGAAAAGATGGGGGAGCTTACGCATATCGATAACACCGAACTGGATGACCTGCCCCCCCTCGCGCGCGGCATAAAACGCGCCTTTGCGCATCCTGTCGTGAAATCGTGCGACTGGTTGCTGCTATGTGACGCTGATGAAATGCCTAACATCGACTACGGAGACGGCAAAATCCATGATCTGATCGCCGCCATGCCCGGACACACCGATTGTATCGCGCTACACTGGCGGGCATTCGGCGCGGCGGGCCTCGCTGAATTTCCACCGCATGGAAACGTGATAGAGGCCAATCCGCTGGCACAGGCCGACCCGGATACTGCTGGTTTTCACAAATCCATCTTCCGCCCCAACAAATTCGCGGATGCCATCGACCACATGCCGAAAAAACCCCACGGCCCTGTTGTTATCCGCAACGCAGATGGCGCAATAATGAACCCTATTCCGATGCAGAAGGAATGGGCGAAATATCGTGGTACCCCGCCTGAATTGTTCAACTTCAAAGGGGCCAGTATGTGCCACTTCGCCATTCGTGCCGATGATGTCTTCATCATGAAAAACCACCGCGGCGACGGGCGGTTCGTAAAGCACACCAAGTATTTCAAGAACTCCGGTTTCTACAACCGTTTCAACCGCAACGATGCCCCCGAGTCGAAAATGCAGCGCCACCTTCCAGAGGTCAAAAGGCGCAAGTCGACCTACCTGCAAGACGTGCGGTTGGCCGAACTACACAACGATGCCGTCGCCCATTTTCAAGACCTCAAGGCGCAGGTAGTAACCTCTGAACAGATCAAAAAATGGACCAAGAAAGACTGACGCGCCAACGTTAGACGGCCACTTTATTTCTTGCCAACTGCATGCCCCCAATCAAGTCATTACTTGTTGGAGGCTTTATCGCGCTGAATGGGTCTGTTGCATAATTCAGAGTAAGACGAGATTTCCCGCGGTGAGGTTGGCAGTTAACCGAACCAACTACGGAGGACGAGTTTTCGTCGCTTATAGGGTGCTGAGTTGCGAGTCGTTTGGTGTTATGGGCGGAAAGCAGACATTCGCTGCGGTCACCATC
>JAGGNB010000149.1 GCA_017886375.1 Octadecabacter sp. | reverse complement strand
ATTGAGAAATCACCGAAATCGTACGGAATTGCAGTTTCGCTTTGTGGTGTGTTCGGTGTGTTGGGTATTCATCATTTCTACCTAGAAGATTACCTTCACGGCTTTGCAGACCTTGGTCTGTTTATTCTAGCGATGGTTTTTTTCGCGCAAGGAAATGCCGGTCTGGGCGTTTTGGTTTTGCTGTTGGACGCGCTTCATTCAGTGGTCATATTTTACTATCTAATCGTCGAGAAATGGCGGGACGGGCAGGGACGACCCATTCTTTTATAGAACCGCCTTTCGCTGAAAAATCACATAAAAATAACACTTAAGGAAAACGAGATGACAACGAACCAACAAATCGGCCCGGTGAGCGAAAAGAAATTCGTGCCAGCCGTTCTTTTATGCTTCTTTCTGGGCAGCCTTGGCATCCACCGTTTCTATCTGGGCAAGACTGGCACGGGCATCTTGATGCTTTTGACGCTCGGTGGGCTGGGCATCTGGACGATCATCGATTTCGTCCGTCTGGTTATCGGATCGCTGGGCGACAAGGACGGCTTGCCGCTGCAACGCTGATCCCGAACCCGCGGTCGATCAAAGCGTATTTGCGAATTGGGCGGGTGCGGATAAGCTGCCCCCATGAGGGGTGCACTACTGGCCAGTCTATTGCTGACAGCCCCCGCCGCGTCTGCCTGCGACATTGCTTTGATGTTGGCGGTGGATGTGTCGGGGTCAGTGGACGGGCGTGAATATCGCATCCAGATGGACGGGCTTGCGGCGGCACTGACGGATCGTTCTGTCATGGGCGCGCTTGTGGCGTCACAAGCGCAGATCGCGCTGATGCAGTGGACCGGAACAGGGCGGCAAACGGTCGTCATCAACTGGACGAAAATCACCAACACCGACGACGTGCATGCATTCGCATTCGAGGTCGCGACGGTGCCCCGCATTTGGCGCGATTTTTCAACGGCAATCGGCGAAGCGATGGCGCTGGCTGTGCCCTATTTTGCAATCGTGGATGACTGTGATCGCCTTGTTATCGATATTTCTGGTGATGGCATCAGCAATGAGGGCCAAGCGCCGCGCGCGGTTTGGCCTGATCTTGAGGCGGCGGGCGTGACCGTAAATGCGATGGTTATTCAGGACACGGGGTTCGATCTGACCGAATGGTTTGAAAGTCATGTCATCACCGGACCGGGTGCGTTTGCGGTCACGGCCAATTCGTTTGATGAATATCCAGAACAGATCATCCGCAAGCTTTACCGTGAACTAACGACTCCGATTTCGATGGGGCCGATTTCGAGCGGTTCAACGGGCGAATTGCCCTAACACAGCGACTATTTGTGATCACTGGTCGCGAAAGTGTGATCACAAAGGCAAAAAATCGCCAAAGCGCGACAAGATTCCGCACCTGTTAGCGCGACCGCTCCGTGACACTGGCGTACAAACCTTTAAGAAGGTGGCAACATATACCGTCGCATACTGGCTTCGGGTAACCAAGATGAGGAACAAACATGGCTGACATGAATCGGGATAAACGCCCGCTGTCCCCACATTTGACGATCTATCGACCGCAATGGACGTCGATGACGTCGATCTTCACGCGGCTTACGGGCAATGCGTTGATTGTTGGTGCATTGCTGATTGTCTGGTGGTTCAGCGCCCTTGCATCCGGCCCTGAGGCATATGCGCGTGCCAACGGGTTCATGACCAGCTGGTTTGGCGATCTGGTGATGTTCGGATCGGTGGCCTGCCTTTGGTACCACACGCTTGCGGGCGTGCGGCACCTGATTTGGGACAGCGGCCATATGCTGGACATCGAACGCTCTGAGCGGGCGGGTCAGGCGATCGTTCTTGTGTCGGTTTTGCTGACCATTTTCACCGTCATCGTACTGTAGGGGCTGGCAACATGGCATTTTTGACTGATCGTAAACGCGCTGTCGGTATGGGGTCCGCTAAATCGGGCACCGAACATCATTGGCAGATGATCGTATCGTCTGTGGCGCTGACAGGGCTTATTCCGTTGTTTGTGTTCACCTATGGCACGGCACTTGGCATGTCGTATGAGGACGCCGCTGCCTATTATGCGCGGCCGTTTCCGTCGATTGTTGGCATTCTGACGCTGCTTGTTGGCTTTTTGCATTTCAAAGGTGGTGTGCAAACGCTGATCGAGGACTACGTTCACGGGTTCGCCCGCAAGGCGCTGATTATCGGGTCCATCTGCCTTAGCTACGCTGCCGCCGCGGCTGGTGTTTTCGCCATTGTGCGCATTGCCCTGTAAATCGGGCTCTTTAAGACTGGAAATTTCCTATGGCTGAATACGAATACGAAACCCACGAATATGATGTCGTCGTCGTCGGCGCGGGCGGTGCAGGTTTGCGCGCCACGTTGGGCATGGCGGAACAGGGTCTGCGGACGGCCTGTATATCCAAGGTGTTCCCGACGCGGTCCCACACGGTTGCAGCACAGGGTGGCATCGCGGCCAGCCTTGGCAACATGGGCCCCGACAGCTGGCAGTGGCATATGTATGACACGGTCAAAGGGTCCGACTGGCTTGGTGACACGGACGCGATGGAATACCTCGCGCGCGAAGCGCCCAAGGCGGTGTATGAGCTTGAGCACTATGGCGTGCCGTTTTCGCGCACCGAAGAAGGCAAGATTTATCAGCGTCCGTTTGGTGGCCACACCACCGAATTTGGCGAAGGCCCCGCCGTGCAGCGCACCTGTGCGGCCGCCGACCGGACCGGCCACGCGATCCTGCACACGCTGTATGGCCAATCGCTGAAGCAAAAGGCTGAATTCTACATCGAATACTTCGCCATTGATTTGATCATGTCAGATGATGGGGTTTGTACAGGCGTTGTTTGTTGGAAGCTCGACGATGGTACGATGCACGTCTTTAACGCCAAGATGGTTGTTTTGGCGACGGGTGGGTATGGTCGTGCCTATTTCAGCGCCACATCCGCGCATACTTGTACCGGTGATGGTGGTGGTATGGTGGCCCGCGCTGGGCTGGCATTGCAGGATATGGAGTTTGTGCAATTCCACCCGACAGGCATTTACGGGTCTGGCTGCTTGATTACCGAGGGCGCGCGCGGCGAGGGTGGTTATTTGACCAACTCCGAAGGCGAGCGGTTTATGGAGCGCTATGCGCCGAACTACAAAGACCTCGCGCCGCGCGATTATGTATCGCGCTGCATGACGATGGAAATTCGCGAAGGCCGCGGCGTTGGTGACGGTAAGGACCATATCCACCTGAACCTGAACCACCTTCCCGCCGAGGCATTGGCCGAACGCCTTCCGGGCATCTCCGAATCCGCCAAGATTTTTGCAGGCGTCGACGTGAACAAAGAACCGATTCCTGTTTTGCCGACTGTGCATTACAATATGGGTGGCATCCCGACGAACTACTTTGGCGAAGTGTTGCACCCGACCAAAGACAACCCGAACGCCGTTGTCCCTGGCCTGATGGCTGTGGGCGAAGCGGGCTGTGCGTCTGTGCATGGTGCGAACCGGCTTGGGTCGAATTCACTTATCGATCTTGTGGTGTTTGGCCGCGCGGCTGCGATCCGTGCGGGCACGGTTGTGGACCGCGACGCAGCAATCCCCGCGACGCACAAGCCGTCCGTCGATAAGGCGTTTGATCGTTTCGACGGGTTGCGCAATGCGAACGGTGGCACGGGCACCGCCGAGTTGCGTTTGGAAATGCAAAAGGCGATGCAAGAAGACGCCGCCGTGTTCCGCACCGATAAAACGCTGAAAGAAGGCGTCAAGAAAATGACCGATATCGCCACCAAAATGGGTGATTTGCACGTCACGGACCGATCATTGATCTGGAATACCGACTTGATGGAAACGCTGGAACTGGCGAACCTGATGCCCAACGCGTTGGCGACGATTGTCGGCGCTGAGGCGCGCAAGGAAAGCCGTGGTGCCCACGCCCACGAGGATTATGCGACGCGCGACGATGAAAACTGGCGTGTTCACACGATTAGCCATGTGGACGGTGCCAAAGTCACGCTGAGCCATCGTCCGGTGATCACCAAGCCACTGACGACAGAAAAAGAAGGCGGCATTAATCTTAAGCAGTTCGCCCCGAAAGTGCGGACGTTCTGATGTATCGCGCGGCATTGCTTTTGGTGGGTCTTTCCGCTTGCACCCCCGTTCCGGTATCCCCCGAACGGGCGGCGGAAATTTGCGAAGACAAAGCGAGAGCCGCGCAAGGCCCGACGGGAAGTGTTACAGTCGGCACCAATAGTAGAACAGGTGGATTTGGTGGCGTCGAAATTGGCGTGACGTCCGATTTTCTTGCTGGCCGGGATCCGCTTGAGGTTTACGCGCAATGCATCTTTGATCGCACGGGCGCCGCCCCCATTCGCCCGCCTGTGCTGCGCTAAATTGAGAAACGGAGAAACTTAATGAAACTGATCCTTGTCTTAACCGCCGCCGCCCTGACCCTGTCCGCCTGTGATGTTGCGCAAGTGGTCGCATTGGATACGGGCCGTGATGCTGCAAAGGCTGTCGTCGGACCGATCGTGGCAGACACCATCCCCGGTCCTGCGGCATCTGTGCTGACCGATTGCATCATCGACAACGCATCTGGTGCAGAAATTATCGCGCTTGGCGTACAAGGCGCGACACCCGAAAACATCACACTCGTGTCTGACATCCTTGGTCGACCCGCGACCGTGACCTGCGCGACAAGCGCGCTCACCTAACCCAACAGGAGCCGACCCATGGTTCAACTGACCCTGCCCAAGAATTCCCGCATGACGACGGGCAAGACATGGCCCAAACCCGAGGGGGCCAAAAACCTGCGCAAAGTGCAGATATATCGTTGGAGCCCGGACGACGACAAGAACCCTAGTCTGGACACGTATTTCGTGGATATGGACGCATGTGGCCCGATGGTTCTGGACGCGCTGATCAAAATCAAAAGCGATATTGATCCGACATTGACGTTCCGCCGGTCTTGTCGCGAAGGTATCTGCGGCAGCTGCGCGATGAACATCGACGGCATTAACACGCTGGCCTGTATCTACGGCATGGATGAGATCAAGGGCGATATCAAAATCTACCCGCTGCCGCATATGCCGGTTATCAAGGATTTGATCCCGGACCTGACACATTTTTACGCGCAACATGCATCCGTGAAGCCCTGGTTGGAGACCAAAACCAACAAGCCCGCGAAAGAGTGGAAGCAATCCATCGAGGATCGTGCGAAGCTCGATGGTCTTTATGAATGTGTGATGTGCGCATGTTGTTCGACTGCGTGCCCCAGCTACTGGTGGAACGGCGACCGTTTCCTTGGCCCCGCAGCGCTTTTGACCGCAAACTGGATCCGACAGCCGCGACAAGCGACGGGGAGCGTTTGGATGACCTTGAATCATTAAACTGTATCGTACCACGATCATGAACTGCGCGAACACCCAGGGTCTAGACGGCATTGCGAATGTCAAAAGATGATGATCAACGCAGTTTGATCGTTAAAGGAACGAAATGACCCCAAGGTGGTATTATCGGGTTTTAGCAAGACTTAACCCACGTTCCATGGTTTTTTTTACTCTCAGGGATATTCGTCCGCCATTGTCGACTGCCCATGGGCGGTTCCTTTGGGTGATCACAACCAGCACCAACGGCGGCCCATTCTGGCGACGATTGATTTGACGTCTATTCTGGTCTCACTGCTCAAGACTTCTTGAGGCCAACTATTTCTTTCGGGAGTTATATTGGGTATCAGACGCCTATTTCATATTAATACTCATTCCGGTTGAAGGATGGATCGCGTCGCTTACCAGCCCTTGCACAACAAAAGGAGCGCGGCCGATGATTGATAAAGCTTCAAGTTTTGGCGTGACAGAGGAAACACCAAAAGGCGCGTTATCATCCAATTTCATGAACAGGTGCGCACGTTTTTTTGCAGGTCGGCCGCTGCGGGTTCCTTGATTTTGATAGAGGCTGATCCGGTGCGAAACTAGTTTGTGGATCACCTGTATGCGCTTGATCCCTGGTGGGCCACTAAGACGTGACCACAAAAGAACGACACAAACAGAATCAAATCCACTGAAATGGATAACGACCAACAAGAGACTTACGGCAATTGAACCCGCGCAGTTTTGATCGACTGATGAGAGGCGACGCTCCTGTGAAGGGCCGTTTTTTGTTTGCGCCGGATGCCTCCGGCGGGGATATTTAGAAGACAAAGGCAGGGGTAAGTAAGATGATTGAACCAAAGGATGGCGCGGCGCGGCGGGCTGTTGCGCCGGTTATTTGTTATCCGGTTGCGGATTTGCCACAGCCCGATTTGGCGCTGTACCAGCGTGCAGCGCAGGTTGCCGAGTTGATGGCGGAGGCAATCGCGGCGCCGCGCGAAGCAGCTTGCATTGAGGTTCCGGCGGGATCGTTCTTGCGCATCACGTCGATTGATGGCCCGCAGGTTGGCGATCTTAATCTGTTTAACGCCAATGACTTAAGCGAGCGCTTCTATTCTGGCAAGACCCGTGCGCTGCACGGGACGCATGTGACCACGGGGGATCGTTTGTGGTCGTCTTTCCCACATCTGCGCCCCATGGCGACCATCATCGCGGATACGCTTGGGTGGTACGGGATCGACGAATATGGCGGGTCGGTGCATGACGTGATCGGCACACGGTGTGACCCATATACGGGACGGCTATTGCAGGGCACTGACTATCATCATTGTTGCCATTCCAACCTGACACGCGGGCTCGCGGATCATTTGGGTCTGTCGTTGGCTGACGCCGAGCCCCATATTCACGACGTTTTGAACGTCTTTATGTGCACCGGATTTACCCGCGATACGGGGCAGTATTTCATGAAGGCATCCCCGGTTCGGCCCGATGACTATATTGAATTCTTTGCAGAAATTGACTTGCTGGCGGTTCTTAGCGCCTGTCCGGGCGGCGATTGTGGATCAGAACACACCAGCGACACCGCACCATGCCACCCGCTAAAGATGACCGTGCGCACGCCGATCGCGGGGGCGTTGGGCGCATGGTCGTCCCCGACGCGAAATGCTTATGACGGAACGCACGGGCGGTAGGGCGCGCCTGCTTTGCGCCAATCAGGCAAACGCGGCCGTCAGCGCAATTTCAATCATATCGCCAAAGCTGCGTTCACGTTGATCCGCTGGCAGGGCTTCGCCCGTGAGCAGATGATCGGACACCGTCATCACACCCAAAGCGCGACGACCATAGCGCGCGGCGAGAATGTAGAGTTCAGCGGCCTCCATCTCGACCCCCAAAATACCGTGACGTTGCATTTCCTTGTTGAGATCGGGACGTTCGTCATAAAAGGTATCGGACGAATAGATCCCGCCCACATGCACATCGACATCCATCGATTTGGCCGCTTCTGCCGCGGCGGCGAGTAATCCGTAGTCAGCACAGGGGGCGAAATTCAAGTCCTTGAAGATCGTTGAACTTGGCGTGGCGACTGTGCTTGCTGTCATCGCAAGGATGACATCGCGGACTTTGACATGCGGTTGCATGCCGCCGCAGGATCCGATGCGGATCAGCGTTTGAACGTCAAAATCGCGAATCAATTCGTTGGCGTAGATCGACATGGATGGCATGCCCATGCCCGACCCCTGAATGGTGACGCGATTGCCGTTCCACATTCCGGTAAATCCGAACATCCCGCGCACTTCGTGCACGCATTTGGCGTCCGTTAGAAACGTTTCAGCCGCCCATTTCGCACGGTAAGGATCGCCGGGCATCAGGACCACGTCAGCGATATCGTCTTTGTCTGCACCAATATGAATGGTCATTGCGTCGTCTTTCTATCTTGGGTTTTGGAGATGCTAGGCGGTGGCGCGTGGGGGATCAAGGCAAAGAGCAGGTCTGGAAAACCGGACTCGCCTATTCGTGAACGGTGTTCAATATGTGCGATAAGGTTACTCATGAAAGGACCCCAAATGTTTTATAAATCAATTGGCATATTCGTGCTGTGCGGTGGGCTTGCTGCCTGTGATGTCGTGACCCATCCGGTGGCGGTCGTCGGCCCGAGCGACACCATCTATCGCGGCACGGCAACGGCGACGTTGTTTGAAGGCGGGTGGTTCCAAGTTTCAAACGGGCCCAATACCTGTCAGGGGCGCTATAGCCCCGGGACGGCGGGATCGACAGTCACTTTTCCGGTCAGATGTAGCAACGGGCTTAGCGGTATTGGAACGGCGACTTATCAATCTGGCCTGCAGGGGGGCGGGCAGATTGTCATGAAGGACGGGACGCAGTGGCAGTTTATTTTTGGAAGAAGTGCGCTGAGTCTTTGATGTAGGAGTCACGGCGTTTATAGCCTGCATGCCACATAGATTTTTGGGATCGGCTGTTGTCGTGCCGATCCCAATTTGGATGCCGGAAAGCCCGGAATAATTCAACAAATTTATAGTAACTTTGAACCGTTTAATAAGTTCAACGTGTGACTACACCGCCATGCTTTCTGGTGCTTTGCCTGCAGAAATCGCTGACTTGAACCATTCCGGTTGGCGGCCTTTGCCAGTCCATGTCTTGGATTTGTCCGCAGGATTTGCATATTTTGGAGCGGCTTTGGGTTTTACGGCCTTCTTCGGCGTCGCTGTGCTTCCCATGATGTCCTCAACGGTGACACCATGTGCGGCCGCAAGCTTTTCCATTTCCTGTCGAACCTTTTTCAGATCCTTCTTGCGAAGCTTTTCAAGCGATTTTTCAACGTCGCCCGCGAGCTTCTCAAGCTCTTTACGTGACATATTTTTGAGATCGATGGCCATTCGGTCGTCCTTTCAATTGTACACGAGGCTTAAAAAATTCACACGTCATTTGGAAGGTACTTTACGGCTACCATAAACTAAAGGGTACCATAATTCGTCGTTATGGTCGAATTTGGTCCATTATGGCTATCAATTAAACCTAATACGACGCTACGCCAGATTGATCGCAGATGGGTCTGCCAAAGTTACAATGTCGTCCATAATCCGGTTCAATTGGAAATCTTTCGGTGTATATATCCGCGCTACACCCATTGCGGCCAATGCTGTGGCGTCTTCATCCGGAATTATTCCGCCAACGACGACAGGAATATGTCCCAGACCCTGTGCGCGCATTTTATCCATCATTTCCGATATCAGCGGGATGTGGGAGCCTGACAGAATAGAAAGACCGACCACGTGGACGTCATCGCGAAGAATGGCTTGGATGATTTCATCAGGGGTCAACCGAATTCCCTCATAGGTGATATCCATGCCGCAATCGCGGGCCCGCGCAGCGATCTGTTCGGCACCGTTTGAATGCCCGTCTAGCCCCGGTTTCCCCATCAGAAACTTAAGCTTCCGGCCGAGTTTCGCGCTGACAGCCGACACGCGATCCCGAATATCATCAAGGCCTTCGGTGCGATTGGACGGGTTGTGCGACACACCTGTCGGACCGCGATATTGGCCGAATGCATCGCGAATGACCTGCGCCCATTCGCCTGTTGTAACGCCGGCTTTCGCCGCGGCAATTGACGGGATCATAATGTTTGTATCGCTCAGTGCTGCGGCCTTTAGCGCGGCGAGGGCGGCTGATACGGCATCTGCGTCGCGATCGGCTTTCCAAGTTGCCAGCCGTGCCAATTGGTCTGCCTCTGCTGCCGGATCGCTTACCATAATGGCATCGTCCCCCGCCGTGAGCGGGGATGGTTCGCCGTTCTGGAATTTATTCACCCCAATGACCGTCGTGGCACCGGATTCAATGCCAGCAATTCGCGCGGCGTTCGATTCAACCAGCCGCGATTTCATGTATTCGATCTTTTCCTGCATGTCGCCCATGCTGTCGATTTGGCCTAACTCTGCCATCGCGCCCTTCTTTAGCGCCGCAACTTTGCGTTCCACCGCTGGGTTCCCCTCAAACAGGTCATCGTATTCCAAAAGGTCTGTCTCAAACGCGAGGATTTGTTGCATCCTTAGCGACCATTGCTGATCCCACGGGCGCGGCAATCCGAGGGCTTCGTTCCAAGCGGGCAATTGCACGGCGCGGGCGCGTGCGTCTTTACTTAATGTAACGGCAAGCATTTCAATCAGGATGCGGTAGACATTATTTTCTGGCTGCTGCTCGGTTAGGCCAAGGGAATTGACCTGCACCCCGTAACGGAAACGGCGAAATTTCGGATCATCCACGCCGTAACGAGTCTGACAAATCTCGTCCCACAATTCGACGAAGGCGCGCATCTTGCACATTTCGGTCACAAAACGGATGCCAGCATTCACGAAAAACGAAATACGCCCGACCATGGCAGGAAATGCGTCTGCGGGGACTTTGCCCTTAAGATCATCGAGAACGGCAATTGCTGTGGCCAATGCAAACGACAATTCTTCTTCTGGCGTCGCGCCTGCTTCTTGCAGGTGGTAGCTGCACACGTTCATCGGGTTCCATTTTGGCAGATGTTCACGGGTATAGGCGGCGACGTCGGTGATCATGCGCAGGGACGGGGCAGGCGGGCATATATATGTGCCGCGCGAGAGGTATTCTTTGATGATGTCGTTTTGGACCGTGCCTTGAAGTGCTGAAACATCGGCTCCCTGTTCTTCGGCGGCAGCAATATAAAGCGCGAGCAGCCACGGCGCTGTCGCATTGATTGTCATCGACGTGTTCATTTTCTCAAGCGGAATGTCGTCGAACAATGCGCGCATATCCCCCAAATGACAGACCGGAACGCCAACCTTACCAACTTCGCCACGTGCTAATAGATGATCGCTGTCATAGCCCGTTTGTGTCGGCAAATCGAAAGCCACGGACAGGCCAGTCTGTCCCTTTGCCAGATTTCCGCGATAGAGCGCGTTTGATGCCTTCGCCGTTGAATGACCTGCGTAGGTTCGAAACAGCCACGGGCGATCGGCCTCGCGATCTTCTTGCGTCTGTGACATCGGGGACCTCATTAATCTGGTTGCGCAATATTATTGCTTTGTGGCGTAGTTATCGGAAATTTTACACCCTTGTCAACGCGCTGCGCTGCGGCATGAGGCCATTTACGCGGCGGCGTTTCCCTGACACGATCCCCACATGACGACCCCGATTTTGATCCCCCTTTGGCTGCTGATTTTGGTTCTGCTGTTCGCGGCAGTGACCTTTGCGTCGCACTTCTTGTTTCCATCTGTGCGTTGGTTCTTTCGCCGTCGCGCCGAGAAGGTCGTGGCGCGTGTTAACTTGCGACTTCAAAAGCCGATTGAGCCGTTCAAGCTCGCGCGGCGCTACGACACGATCCAGCGGTTGGTCTATGATCCCGAAGTCATCATCGCGATCAATGAATATGCCCAAGCGACCGGCGTGCGCGAAGACGTGGCGTTTGAAAAAGCCCGTCACTATGCCCGCGAAATCGTGCCGTCCTTTTCTGCCACAGCCTATTTCTCGTTCGGGATGCGGGTTGCAAAATGGTTGTCGCGATTCTTGTACCGCTTGCGTGTGGGGCAGTTTGACCGCGCCGAATACGATGCGATTGACCCTGATGCGACGATAATCTTTGTGATGAACCACCGATCGAACATGGACTATGTGCTGGTCACTTATCTTGTGAGCCGTGCGGGTGCGCTGTCTTATGCGGTGGGGGAATGGGCGCGGGTCTGGCCGTTGTCAGCGATGATCAAAATGATGGGCGGCTATTTTATCCGCCGCAGATCGCGCAGCAAACCGGCGGCGCGGGGGCTCTATCGCAGGGTTTTGGCGCGCTATGTGCAGATGGCGACGACGGGTGGTGTCACGCAGGCGGTTTTTCCAGAAGGCGGGCTGTCGCTGAACGGCGCGATGTCAAATCCGCGTCTTGGCATCCTGAGCTATATCATCGATGATTTTGACCCCAACGGGCGCGATGTGGTCTTTGTGCCTGTGGCGCTGAATTATGATCGTGTCCTTGAAGACCGGTTCTTGATCAAAGCGGACCAATCAGGCGTGCGCCGTTTCCGCCCACCGCTGCGTACCGTTATCGGCGGTGTGTCGGGCTATCTGTGGGCGCGGCTACGCGGCAAGATAACCACCTTTGGCACAGCCAATGTCAGTTTTGGCCAACCGCTGTCCCTGCGCGATTTTGCCCAATCCCATAACGGTACGACCAGGGCTGTTGGTAAGGAATTGATGTCACGCATCGCAAGTGTGATCCCGCTTTTGCCCGTCCCGATGGTCAGCCGAGCTGTGTTGGCGGGGGCCGATACTGAGGCTGCAATCGCGGCACATATCCAAAAAGATCTTAGGTTGCTGCCTGCCACAGTCGTCGCACCGCGCCGCACGCCTGAACAAATGACCACCGCAGGGCTGGCCAACCTGCGCCGCCGTTGCATCGTTACGACTGGTGATGTCATCGCAATTACCGACGGTGAAAGGCCCGTGCTTGCCTATTACGCCAATTCCATCGCGCATCATTTTGGTGCAAGTGCAGCACAGAACGTCGACGTTTCTGCATCTGCAAAGCAATAAAGTTACAAAAACACCGCCTGTTACTATTGCATTGTTACCATGAGCCAAGGTATCACTCCCACAGAGCGCGTCGTTTCTGCGGCGCGGCATGAATAATGAATGATCTGATGGAGACGGACATGGCTCTCGACCAAAACGCAGCCTTCACCTACGAGGCAGAGAAAAAAGACCTCTATGAGATGGGTGAAATCCCGCCAATGGGCCACGTCCCTGCGCAGATGTATGCATGGGCGATCCGGCGCGAACGCCACGGCGAGCCCAATGAGGCCTTCAAGATTGAAGTGGTCGATACGCCCGTTCTGGATAGCAACGAAGTGCTGGTCCTCGTGATGGCGGCAGGCGTTAATTACAACGGTGTTTGGGCGGGTCTTGGTCAGCCGATCAGCCCGTTTGACGGCCACGGCGCACCCTACCATATTGCAGGATCCGACGCTGCTGGCATCGTTTGGGCCGTGGGCGATAAAGTGAAACGCTGGAAAATCGGCGACGAGGTCGTGGTGCATTGCAACCAAGACGACGGCGACGACGAAGAATGCAACGGCGGCGACCCGATGTTTTCGACCAGCCAACGCATTTGGGGCTACGAAACCCCTGATGGATCGTTCGCACAGTTCACAAACGTGCAAGCCCAGCAATTGATGCCGCGCCCGCAGCATCTGACGTGGGAAGAAAGCGCGTGTTACACACTGACGCTGGCCACGGCTTACCGGATGTTGTTCGGTCATGAACCGCACGATCTGAAACCGGGGCAAAACGTGCTGGTTTGGGGCGCGTCCGGCGGTCTGGGATCTTATGCGATCCAGTTGATCAACACGGCAGGCGCCAACGCCATTGGCGTGATTTCGGACGAAGACAAACGCGATTTTGTCATGGGGTTGGGCGCCAAGGGTGTCATCAACCGCAAGGATTTCAAGTGCTGGGGCCAACTGCCCACCGTCAACACCCCCGAATACGCCGACTGGTTCAAGGAAGCGCGTAAATTCGGCAAGGCGATCTGGGACATCACCGGCAAGGGCAACAACGTCGATATGGTGTTCGAACACCCTGGCGAGGCGACGTTCCCGGTGTCGACATTGATCTGCAAAAAGGGCGGCATGGTCGTGATTTGCGCGGGCACCACCGGCTTTAATTGCACATTCGATGTACGCTATCTTTGGATGCACCAGAAACGTATTCAAGGCAGTCACTTTGCCCATCTCAAGCAGGCATCATCCGCCAACAACCTGATGGTTGAGCGTCGATTGGACCCGTGTATGTCCGAAGTGTTCCCGTGGGATCAATTGCCCGACGCCCATACCAAAATGCTGCGAAATGAACATAAACCTGGCAACATGTCGGTGCTGGTTCAGTCCCCCAGAACGGGACTGCGCACGCTTGAAGATGTGATCGAAGCGAAGCGCTGAACGGCGCGATCCGCTAAGTGATTTCCAATACGGGCCGCCAGCACTCCGCTGCGCGGCCCGTATTGGTTTCAATATGCCAATTAATCGGTCCCGCCCCATAAATGGCGGGGCCGTTCCAGTAGGTAATTTGTTAATCCGTTCGGTTGTATACCCAATTCCAATCAGTCGTTAATGGGTCATACAGAGAGTTTTTAATGGGACAGAAATGGATCATCGACGTTATCGCTGACCTGCGCACATTTGCTGACCAGAACGGGCTACCACTGCTGGCAAATCAGTTGGACGTAACCTCGACGGTCGCACAGGAAGAACTGGCAGCGATATCGGAGGAGGCGCTGAAATCGACGCGCGTAGAGAAAGGCCAATCTAAGCCCTCTTTCGGTGACACCCGATCAGGCCACAGAACTTAGCGCGCTTCAGGACACGATTGTCCGGCTGCGCGACCAGCGGCCATCGTTTTGAGCAGTATTAAAACCGGACGCGACAAGATCAGCGTCGGGTTGTGGATTTACGACCAGTTTGATCGCGTCAAAGTCCTCGCGCGGGGGGCCTTTGTCATCGGCGCTTTCACATCATTGTTACGCCCGCAAGTTTGGCGAGAAACCTGCGAAAATGCGGGCATGCGCGGCGTAACGTCTGGCCCCCCACGTGTGGCGCAGGTACAGTCGCACAATGGTCAAAACTGCCCTCACACTCTCTGACGATCAGGCTGAAGCTTGGGATGCCGTGTCCGATCTTTTGGGCAAGGCGGGCGTCGATATGCTGGCCGGTACGACACTGCCGCCGAAAGAAGACCCGTTGCGGTCCGTATTGGCCGTTTTGGGCAAAGCGGGCAGCGGCAAAACCCTGCTGTTGGCGGAGCTGTTCAAGGCGATGCGCGAAGCGGGCGTCGATATTGTGTCTGGTGACTATGAGGGCAAAAAACGCCGCGATCGGCGCACATTGGCGATTCTTGCGCCGACCAACAAGGCCGCCAGTGTGCTGCGAAATCGCGGTGTTCCGGCGACGACGATCCACCGGATTTTGTACACGCCGATGTATGATCCCGAATACGAAAAGATCGCTGAATGGCTGGCAGGTAATGGTGAAAAGCCTGAAATCGAGGGCCTGACTGAAGTGGCGCTAGATCGCGCGTTTGCGTCCTATCAGGTGAATTCATCCGTGCCCGCAGCGCTTGCGGCTGCAGGTTTGCGGGGCTCGGATTTTATCACCGGATGGAAACGCCGCGAGGACCCGCTGGACATCGGGTTTGTCGATGAAAGTTCCATGCTTGACGCCAAACAGTTCGAGGATTTGCAGGACATTTTTCCAACCTTGGTGTTGTTCGGTGATCCTGCGCAGTTGCCCCCCGTTAAGGCGGAGGGCGGCAAGATGGTGTTCGACAAACTGCCCGAGTCCAAGCAGATGATCCTGTCGCGCGTTCATCGTCAGACCGCCGACAATCCGATCCTTGATTTGGCGCATGCGCTGGCGGATCCGCAGATCGATTTCTATGCGTTTGAACAACTGGTGTCCGAGGCGGCGCAAAAAGATGATCGCGTTGTCATGGCGCAACGGGTGGAGAGCGACCTCATGGCGCGTTCGCCCTGTCTGGTATGGCGCAACGCGACCCGCATCAAATTGATTCACGCCTTTCGAAACGCGTTTGGTGCGCCGGTGGATGAACTCCTCGAGGGGGAACCGCTGATCTGTGACGGTATAGAACTGCCCGCCAAGCATCGCAAAAAGCGCCTTGATCTTGAGGCACGTGGACTGATCAAGGGGGCGCAGGTTATCTACCTCGGGCCAGGTCGCAAACCGGGATTTTCGCGGCTTCACGTCATGGGTGCCGAAGACCCGCAGGTCAGCGCGGCCAGCATCGTCAAGATCGAACTTGAAGGCGACGAAGAACCTTTTATCCCCTTTGCGGCCAAGATGGGGGCGACGTTTTTGCACGGTGCGGCGGTGACGATCCATAAGGCGCAAGGGTCGCAATGGGACACTGTGCAGGTCTTCGCGCCCGACATCTATGCCGCGTCGCGGATGGGGCGGGTTGAGGCGGGCCAGCCGCTGTGGAAACGCCTCGCTTATGTTGCGATCACGCGGGCCGAAAACCGACTATGTTGGGTGGTGCGCAACCGCCTTGCGCGGCCATCGGGAACGCTGCGCACGGATGATTTAATTGTGGCACCCGCGCCACTGGAACTGACCGCACCGGATATGGAAGCCGAGACATGAAGACCATCATCATAACAGGTGCCAGCAGCGGCATTGGCCGTGCCGTGGCCGAGAAATTCTTGATCGAAGGCTGGACCGTTGGATTAATCGCGCGGCGCGAAGACGCGTTGATTGATGTCGCCAAAGGGCACGCCAACGCCCACGTTCTGCCCTGTGATGTGACTGATCCTGCTGCGGTTGACGCAGCGTTTGCCGCCTTCACCGCGGCGGCGGGGCGGGTGGATGTTTTATTCAACAACGCAGGCATTTTCACCGCCACCGCACCGATCGATGAAGTTCTTGTTCAGGATTGGTTGGATGCGGTGAATGTGAACCTGACGGGCATGTTTTTGTGTGCGCGCGCCGCGTTCGGCAAGATGCGCCACCAGTCCCCACAAGGCGGGCGGATCATCAACAACGGGTCCGTGTCGGCCTATGTTCCGCGTGACGGGTCGGTGACCTATACGACCACGAAACATGGCGTGACGGGGCTGACCAAGTCACTGGCGCTTGATGGGCGCGCGTTTAAGATTGCCTGTGGGCAAATCGATATCGGCAATGCGCAGAGCCCGATGATAGACGCGCTCGCCGCGCGCAATGTTGCGCAAGGCAAGGCCCCGCCGCCGACAATCGAAGTGGGCTATGTGGCCGATGCTGTCTGGCACATGGCGTGCCTGCCGCTGCACGCGAACACCTTGTTTCAAACCATCATGGCGACGCAAATGCCCTACGTGGGGCGCGGCTAGATCAGCGTTGGAATACCCGGAAAGCAGCCGACGCCAACCAGCCCGCAGAGATCGCAATCGCGAGCGACATCAGACCGTAAAAGAATGGCTGATTGCGCGACATCTCATAGAGCCAGCGTTCGAGACCGGCTTTGTAAACTGCAATACTGGTTTCATAATCATCGACCACAACGCCGTCGCGGGTGATGTAAATATGGGCGGTGTAGTCGCCTTCGGTGAGCGCGGCGGGCAGGGTAATCTGGCCGCGAAACAGGGTTTCTTCTTCGATATCGACGGTACTGTCGAGGATTTGATAGAGCTGGGACCCTGCGCGAATCCGGATCAGGGCCTGCGTGAAAGTTTCAGAGTTTTGCACGGTGTCCGGTGCCCCAACTGATCGAATAGCCCGCGGGATCGAAATGCCGTAACGCAAGTCTTCGACCGATGTCAGCACGTCGCGCATTGGCGCGGATGTGGCAACGGCGTAGAACGACGGCGCTGCGTCAACTTCGACTGCGTCGGTGTTCACCCAAATGCCCAAGACACGTTCCTTGCGGCGCACGAGCACAGGTTCCAGTGGTCCCGCAAGTGTGATGATCACCTCAAGCGGGCCACCCTGCGGCGCGGGTGCATCGCGTTTGATCGCCCCAAAAATCATGACTTCAGAGCCGTTGAAATTCGCGGTGATTGCGACCTCATCACGGCTAAGGCCCAGTACGATTTCTTCCGCTCCAAGCGGGGTGACCAGCAGAAAGAGGACGGCGATCATGCGCAGCATTAGTGATCCCCCCCTACGCCAAGGGAGTAAAGTTCGGACGGCATCACCAGCAGATCAAATGCGAGTTTTCCGCAGACCAACAGCACCATCATCGCCAACAATATGCGCAGGTTCTCTGCCTTCATTTTGACGCCGATGCGGGTGCCGATCTGCGCCCCGATCACGCCGCCAATCAACAACAAAACCGCAAGCACAATATCAACTGTGAAATTCGTCGTCGCGTGCAGCATCGTCGTGAACGCGGTTACAAAAATAATCTGGAACAATGACGTTCCGATGACCACTTTGGTCGGCATGCCGAGCAAATAGATCATTGCAGGCACCATAATGAAGCCACCACCAACACCCATGATGGCGGCCAGAACACCGACACATAGACCGATGATCAGCGGTGGGATCACTGAAATATACAAACCAGACACGCGGAACTTCATCTTCAGCGGCAAGGCATGGACCAGCCCGTGCTTGCGGCGCACCGGGCGTGATCCCGGCACTTTGGATCGCCGGATCGCGCGCCAGGATTCAACGAACATTAGCCCGCCAATGATGCCCAAGAACACAACATAGCAAAGCTTCACAAGCAGATCGACTTGGCCCAAGGATTTGAGATAGTTGAATAAAACAACGCCAACGGCAGCCCCGATAAGGCCGCCAACCAGCAGAACAGTGCCCATTTTCAGATCAACTGATTTCCGCCTAAGGTGCGCAAGAACACCTGAAAACGACGATGCGACGATCTGCACGGCTTCGGTTGCGACGGCCACTGCGGGTGGGATGCCAATGAAAAACAACAGCGGCGTCATCAAGAAACCGCCGCCCACACCAAACATTCCGGAAAGAATTCCGACAATGCCGCCCAATCCGAGCAGCAGAAAAGCGTTCACGGACACTTCCGCGATGGGCAGGTAGATTTGCATGGTCTTCCTTACGCCTGCAACGCTATCATGATCAACGACCAATTACGCCACGAATATAAGACCAGATGTCTCGCTCAGTGAGAATCTGCAGATTTAGAGACGGGGTAACGCCGCCCGCAGTACTTTTTCCAGCTTCGCCGCCCCCAGTGGGGCCATGGCCTTGGTGTGTTCATGGCTGATGGATTCGTTGCTCATGCCTGCGGCCATGTTGGTGATGGTTGAAATCGCAGCGCAGCGCAGGCCAAGGAAACGACCCAAGATCACCTCGGGCACGGTGGACATGCCGACCGCGTCTGCGCCAAGCATACGGATCGCATTGATCTCGGCGACGGTTTCGAACGAAGGGCCGGAATACCACGCATAGACACCGCTGTGCATTTTGATTTTCACATCCTGCGCAGCGCGGGTCAGGACCTCGCGCATGCCAGGGTCATAACAATCGCGCATCGGCACGAACCGCGCGTCGGTTTGTTCCCCGATCAAGGGGTTCAACCCGCTGAAATTGATGTGATCGGACAAGCACATGATCGACCCCGTTGGCATGTCCGGCACCATGGATCCTGCGGCATTGGTGGCAATCATCGTGTGCCCGCCAAGTGCCTTGAGCACTTCGAGGGGCAGGCGCATCGCATCGCCGCGACCGGATTCGTAATAATGCGCCCGTCCGCCAAACACGGCGACCCGCACACCTTCAAGGGTGCCGATCACGAGGTTGGGATTATGGCCACTGACACCGGCATGGGGAAACCCCTCAAGTTCATCGTACGGTATAGCAACGCCTTCGACGGCACCCGCGAGATGCCCCAAACCCGACCCAAGGATCAGACCAATTGAGACGGGTGCGGGGCCTGCAATCGCGCGGATCTTATCCGCAAGTTCGTCAGCGTTCCTTGACATAAGGCTGCCCCCCAGCGCGCGGCGGAATGGCCTTGCCGACAAAGCCTGCCAACACGATCACAACGAACAAATAAGGGAGGGACTGGATCAACTGGCTCGGCACCTTCACAGTTTCCCAAAGGGCGGCGAAAATGCTGATGCCATCTGCCGACGCCGTGGCAAACCACGCGGTAAACGCGACTGCGGCCAAAACAGCTGACAATCCGCCCAACACGATCACGTCGATCTTTTCACGGCGCACCGCATAGATCGTCAGCGCGGCCGCACAGCCCAGCAGCAAAACCATGATCCAGATGATCTGCAACTGGATGTTGGAAAACCGGATATCAATTGCAAAGAATAGACCGAACAACAGGCAGGCCCCAAGGGCATACCAAGGCCGCCATTTGGCAAAGATCAAGGCGGCCAGCGCGATGAAGCCACGGTTTGCGGTCATGTCTTTGGTGAAACCTGCCTGCACTGCCGTGGACAAATACGCGCCTGCGATGCCGCATAAAATGCCGCAGATGATCACCGCTGAAAACCGCAATCGGACAACTGAAATTCCTGCTGTGTCCACCGCCTCGGGTGCTTCGCCGACTGCGCGTAGACGTAGACCGAACCGTGTCCGGTACAATATCCACCAGCTTAGCGGGACCGCCAAAAGCCCGAGGTACACGAGGATTGAATGACCCGACACGAATTCGGAATAAAATTGCATCCCCGGGCTGGCCTGCATTTTGTCACGCATCCGCGACAACGCACCGGGAAAGTCCAACCCGTTGAACCGTGCATCTTGCGGAAGGGACGGCGTGCGCCCGCCTTGGGCGAACCAGCCTTGGGCGATCACGACCGTCAATCCGGCGGCGAAAAAGTTGATCGCGACGCCAGAAATCAGCTGATTGCCCTTAAATGTAATCGACGCAATGCCGTGGATAATCGCCAGTACCACGGAAATTCCAATGCCAGCCAACAGGCCGACCCAGACGGATCCAGACGTGTAAGACACCGCAGCTGACACGAACGCTGCCGCCAACATCTTGCCTTCAAGGCCAATGTCGAAAATGCCGGCGCGTTCGGAAAATAGACCTGCAAGACAGGCCAACAAAAGCGGTATGGCCATGCGCACGGATGCATCGCCAAGCTGTACGATTGTGAAGAAATCCATTGTCTATTCCCCCGCCACGCGGCTGCGTCCAAAGCGGATGAACAGTTTTTCAATCGGTGCGCGGACCATTTCGTCCAATGCGCCTGTGAACATGATCACCAGCGCCTGAATGACGACGACGATCTGCACGGGGATCGACGTGGCGGCCGACAATTCAGCGCCGCCTTGATACAACGCCCCAAACAAGAGCGCTGCAATAATGATGCCAACCGGATGGTTGCGCCCCATTAGCGCGACGGCGATCCCGATGAAACCGGCACCACCTGCGGCGTTGTCCACCAGCTGCGGTGTGTTGATGCCCATGGTGTTGTTCACAGCCATCATCCCCGCCAGGCCACCTGATATCAGCAGCGCAATCATCGTGATATTAACGGCGGATATGCCCGCATATTTGGCGGCACTTTCAGAGCGACCCAGCGCACGGATTTGATAGCCCAGCCGCGTGTGCCAGATCAGCGCCCAGACCGCGACACAGGCCAGCAGCGCGATCAGGATCGAAATGTTGACCGGCGAACGCCCGAACAGATCGGACCCGAACAACCCCGCAATATCGTTCAGCGACGGCAGATGTGACGCTTCGGGGAAGATCGCCGTTGCGATTTGCATATTGCCGTCAGGTTTCAACGGGCCGCTGAGCATGTAGATCAGCACACCCGACGCCATAAAGTTGAACATGATCGTGGTGATGACGATGTGACTGCCGCGCCGCGCCTGCAAATACGCAGGTATCGCGACCCAAAGCGCGCCAAAGACGGCTGCGGCTGTGGCACCGGCGATCAACGCCAACGTCCAGTGCGGCCAAGGCACAAACAGCACGACGATTGCGGCACCCAAACCGCCCAAAAGCACCTGACCTTCGCCGCCGATGTTGAACAAGGACGCATGGAACGCGACTGCGACGGCCAGCCCCGTGAAGATAAAGTTTGTCGCGTAAAATAGCGTGTAACCAAGGAAATCTGACGTGCCGACGGCGCCGTAAGCCATCAGTTTCAACGCCTCCCACGGGTTTTGACCCACGGCCACAAACACGATTGCGGAAATCAGTGCCGCTATGATCAGCGACACAACCGGTACCAGCGCCACATCGGCCCACTTTGGCATCTTGTCCATCAGGCGGACTCCCCATCTGTGACGCCCGCCATCAGCAGGCCCAGCTCTTTTTCATTGGTATTTTCGGGCAGGCGTTCGCCCATAATCTTGCCATCAAACATCACGGCAATCCGATCGCTCAGCCCCATAATTTCGTCGAGTTCCACTGACACCAGCAAGATCGCCTTACCTGCGTCGCGCAGGGCGACGATCTGTTGATGGATAAATTCGATTGCGCCGATATCGACACCCCGTGTCGGTTGTCCGACGAGCAATAAATCAGGGTCGCGTTCAATTTCGCGCGCGACGACGATTTTCTGCTGGTTGCCGCCAGAGAAATTCTTGGCCGACAGCAATGGATCGGCCGGACGCACATCGAAACGGTCCATTTTTTCCTGCGCATCGCGCAGGATCGCTGCGTTATCCATCAGCAGCGCATTGATCTGGTAATCAGGGTCATGATGATAGCCAAACGCGGTATTTTCCCACGCGCTAAAGTCCATGATCAGACCCTCATGCTGGCGATCTTCGGGCACGTGGGCAATGCCGCGCGCGCGCCGACTTTGACCGTCTGAATGGGCACCTGTTAAATCCAGTGGCACACCGTTCAATAAAATTTCGCCTGTCGCCTTTTCGTAACCGCCCAGAACCTCAAGCAGTTCGGACTGGCCGTTGCCAGACACCCCAGCAATGCCAAGGATTTCACCGGCGCGGACGTTGAACGACACGCCCTTAAGGCGATGCACGCCCTTTGCGTCGGTGATGTTGAGGTCACGCACTTCCAGCACGACGTCTTTGGGTTTTGCGGGCGTTTTATCGACCCGCAGCAAGACCTTACGGCCCACCATACGTTCCGCCAGATCGGCGGGGTTGGTTTCGGATGTCTTGACAGTCGAATCCATTTCACCGCGACGCATGACGCTGACGGTATCGGTGATATCCATGATTTCGCGCAGTTTATGGGTGATCAGGATGATGGTTTTGCCTTCGGCCTTCAGGCGGCCAAGGATGCGGAACAACTGGTCGGCCTCCGGCGGGGTCAAAACACCGGTCGGTTCGTCCAAAATGAGGATATCTGCGTGGCGATACAACGCCTTCAAAATCTCAACCCGTTGCTGCATGCCAACGCCAAGATCCTCAATGATCGCATCAGGATCGACATGTAATTCGTATTCTTCCGCGAGGCTTTTGAGCTGCTTGCGGGCCTTGGCGAGGGATGGCCGCAACAGCGCACCGTCCTCGGCCCCAAGGACCACGTTTTCCAACACGCTGAAATTCTGCACCAGTTTGAAGTGTTGGAACACCATCCCGATTCCGGCAGCGATTGCCGCCTGACTGTCAGGGATTTGGGTCTTTTGGCCGGCGATGAAAATCTCACCCGCGTCGGCCTTGTAGAACCCGTAAAGGATCGACATCAGCGTCGATTTTCCGGCGCCGTTTTCCCCGATAATACCGTGAATTGTTCCTGGCATGACCCGAATGGAAATGTCTTTGTTGGCCTGCACCGGCCCAAAAGCCTTGGAGATTCCAACAAGTTCAATGGCGGGGGGTATATCACTCATGTATCGGCTCCTGTGCCGACAAACCCAACCATGCGGGTAATTTTGTCGCCGTCATGGTCAATAAAATACTGGCCTGTTTGTTCCATGCCGTCGGCCATTCGAAACGCGATTGTCGCGCGTTCACAGGCACCGCGCAGGTCGGTTTTCACCACGACCACTGATGCGCCAACGGCCATGCGCGCGAAATTACCCACGTAGTTAGCAATGGCCACATCACCGGTCAGAATGCCCTGCGAACGTGGGTCATCATAGGTGCACCCGTCCGCCACGACACTGCGAATTATCGCCAACCGCGCGGCGTCATCTGCCTCACTCCAAGCGCTGAAAAACGTGTCTGTCGCTGTCATCAATCCATCCCCCGTATAGTGCAAGGGGCCGCGCCGATGTATCAGCGCGGCCCCAAACGTCGTGTCGTTAACTGCCAGTCTTAGAATTCAAGCGCTGGGCAAGTTTCGTCGGACATGTAGTCATGGACCATCAAGGTGCCTGCGACCATTTCAGCGGAGGCCGCATCAACAGCTGCCTTCATCTCGTCGGACACAAGTTCTGCGTTGAATTCGTCCAGCGAATAGCCGACTGCGCCGCTTTCGACGCCAAGAACGAAGATACCAGCTTCCAGATCGCCCTCGTTTGAGAACGAATCGTACACGACGTTATCGACGCGCTTGAGCATGGATGTCAGAACCTGACCGGGGTGCAGGTAGTTCTGGTTGGCGTCCACACCGATGGACAGGATGCCTTCGTCGGCAGCCGTTTGCAGAACACCAACGCCAGTACCGCCAGCAGCGGCGAACACAACGTCAGACCCTTGGCTGATCTGTGCCAGCGTCAATTCGGAACCTTTGACGGGGTCATTCCAAGCAGCAGGCGTTGTGCCTGTCATGTTGGCGATGATTGTCGCGTCAGGGTTCGCCGCCATTGCGCCTTGGGCATAGCCACAGGCAAAACGACGGATTAGCGGGATATCCATGCCGCCAACGAACGACACGATGCCAGTATCGGACGCGGTCGCAGCCATCATACCAACAAGGTAGGATCCTTCCTGTTCCTTAAAGCCGATCGCGCGCACGTTCGGCAAATCGATCCAAGACACGTCAATGACGACGAAATCTGTATCCGGATAATCGGGCGCCGCAGCTTCAAGCGCGGTTGCCCACGAAAAACCGGCCATAACGATCGGGCTGTTGCCGTCTTCGGCAAAGCGGCGGATCGCCTGTTCGCGTTGTGCGTCGGATGTGATTTCGAATTCGGCGAATTCTGCTTCGTTTTCTTCGGCCCAACGCTGTGCGCCGTTGAAGGCTGATTCGTTGAAAGATTTGTCGAACTTTCCGCCCAGATCGTAGATGATCGCAGGGGTGGATGCATGGCCGTCAGCAAATGCAACGCCAGCAGTCAGTGCAAGCGCAGTGGTTGCGCTCAGGAATTTGGTCATAAGGGTCATAAAACTCTCCCAAGTTGTTGTTGTAGGGCCGCGTATCCCAGCGGTTCCCGATCTCAAACCCGCCATAGCAGCGAGCGTTATTTCGATCATGTCGCAAATTAGGCAATGTGATGCCGGAAAGATCAACCGATTCTTATAGGTTAGGTGATTTGAGCTGCGTCTTTATGCACCCGACGCAGGGGAAAGCGCAGCTTTCATGCAGATCGCGGATGCGCCGTTCGCGTAGTAGTTGCTGCGCGTGCTGAATTGCGCGAATCCGGCGCGGGCGTAAAGCGCGAGGGCGGCGGCATTATCATCCGCCACTTCGAGGAAAACCGTTTCAATTTTTGCACTGGCCAAAGCATCTAGCGCGCCGAGCAACATGGATGCGGCGTGACCGCGGCCTTGTGCGTCCGGATGGGTGGCGAGCGTCAAAATTTCAGCCTCGGGTGCTGCCAGTCGAAAAACTGCAAAACAGGTGTCGTTGCCGTGGATCAGAATTGTTGTGTCGCCCAGATAGCGTTCAAAATCCGCCGCAGGCCAGCCCTTGCCGTCAAACGCCATCCCGTGGGTCTGTGCCAAGGCCGCGGGGATCACGGGAGTATGACCGGCGGTTTGTCGCGTGGCGGGGCGGCATCTGCGGGGCGCACATACATTGGGGCGGGGCGTGTGCCATCCACTTGCCCTGCACGCCATTTGTCGGTGGCGATGCGCACCATCGTTTCGGGGACGTCGCGGATCTCGCGTTCTATTGCCGGAATAGTCGCATTGTGCGCAGTTTTGGCGTTCAGCCTCGAAATGTCGGCTGTGTGTTCGCCGATGACGTCTGTGACGCCCCGTAGATCAAGTGCTGGCAGAGTCTCAGGGCCGACGGTTACATGCTGGGGCGCGCGCGCTGCTTTGCCGCCTTCAAACACCTGAATGTAATTTGTGCCGCGCGGGGCAGGCAGGCTGACCAATTGGCCGCGCAGATCCGTCACGGAGTTTGGCCCGCGCATGATTTCAAAATTCGACACAGAAATGACTGGAATACCAAGACCCAGCGCCAAACCACGTGCGGCGCTGACTGCGATACGGATTCCGGTGAAATTGCCGGGGCCAACACCGACAGCCAGCGCATCAAGGTCGCTGTAACCATAACCCTCATCGGCCAATAGTTCTTCCAGCAGGCCCATCAGCCTTTCACCTTGGCCGCGCGCCATCGCTTCGAAACGGGTGGCGATCTGTGCGTCGCCCCACATCAATGCGGCGGCGCAATGCGCCGCCGATGTGTCGAATGCCAGAATAGTTGGCTGAGCCTTCATGAAACCTAAGCCGCGCCGTTATGCTGCAACTGGGCGAACTTCGACCACTTCTGGAATGTAGTGGCGCAGCAGGTTTTCGATACCCATTTTCAGGGTCAATGTGGAAGAAGGGCAGCCCGCGCATGCACCTTGCATATGCAGATACACCACACCACGATCAAAGCCGTGGAACGTAATGTCACCGCCGTCTTGTGCAACGGCTGGGCGAACCCGTGTGTCTAGTAATTCTTTGATCTGGTTGACGATATCAGCGTCTTCGCCTGTGTGTTCGGCGTGGCCAGATCCGGTTTGTTCGCCGGTCATCACCGCAGCACCAGATTGGTAATGTTCCATCACCGCACCCAGAATTGCAGGTTTGATGTGATCCCATTCGACATCATCCGCTTTCGTCACAGTGATAAAATCGATGCCAAAAAATACGCCGGTGACACCCTCAACACCGAATATGCGACCCGCGAGCGGGCTTTTGCCAGCGGCCTCAACGCTTGGGAAATCAGCTGTGCCGACTTCGAGCACGTTCTGGCCGGGCAAGAATTTCAATGTTGCGGGGTTCGGGGTAGATTCTGTCTGGATAAACATGGCGGATAAAACCTTTTTTGTCAGGATTTAGATATGCACTTGCAGCGGCGCAAAGTCAAGGTTTGGAATCGTTCTAAAATGCAAACGGGCCGCCCAATGGGCGACCCGCAGCGGGGAGGAAGAGTTTAGTCAGACTTAGTTGAAATCCAGCTCTTGGGTGTCGACGACTTGACCGTTGACGGTCAGAACTGCAATCGCATCAAGGTTCTGCTGCAGGAGCGGTACGCGGACATTGGCGTTCGCACCTGCCTTCACGGTCTCGGATCCGAGCAGATTGCCCTGGACACCTTTGTGGAAGGAATAGATTTCTACGATGCCGTTACCTTCAGCGGTCACGGTGCCCAGTTCCACGAGGCCATTGCTGTCTTGCTGTTCTACGAAATTGGAGATGTAGGAGGCGTCAGCGGATGCGATCGATGCGGAGGCTGCGATTACGACTGCTGCGAGGGTGATGGATTTGAACATGGTAGTTCCTTTCATGTGCCCAATTAGGGCGGTTTGTTTTGGCCTTACATACTTTGTACGGTTGGGCCGGTTATTTTTGTCGATGCGGTGTGAACCGCGTTTCGATGAATTAGATTTGGGCCTGAATTTGCTCGAAAAAAACCCCTCCAGCAGTCACGATAATCTGAGGGTCTTGTGACATGCCTAAGGGCTTGACGACTTGCACTTGCCGACAGTGTGGCGCTCGCTCGTCAGGCGCGCACCAAACTAGGGGTTTCGCGGTGCGCAATTACACAGCTGAGCCGTTTTAACGGTTCACGCATGTATCGTGCCAACGCTGCGAACACGATAAAGTGGGCGTGAAAAATTTCACACTGCTCCTCACCGAGTGAGAATTATGTCATGAATTCAAGATGAACTGCCATGAGAGGCACACAGACGAGCTGCGCCGCGCAAGAGCAACAGTTCGACGCGATGCCGCAGAACGCTGCATTAAACGTTAAGTCATGTGAGGATCAGAACAACGGGCAGTCCGTAAGCGAGCCCAGATATCAAATCAGATTTTATAGGGCAGATCGTTTAGGTGATCGCCTCAAGGCGTTCTTTTGACATATCACCGGGCACAATCGTCATCGGGATCGGCAAAGTGCCCGCCTGTTTGATCATCGCAGAGATCAGCGGACCGGGCCCCTTTTTGTCCGTCGCTGCACCCAGCACCAACAGCCCGACTTCTGTGTCTTCTTCAATCTGCGCGAGGATTTCGGTCACAGGCACGCCTTCGCGGATTATCAATTCGGGATCAACGTTTTGCTTGTCGCGCATCCATTTGGCAAAGACTTCGAAATGCACCTCAATGCGTTCGCGGGTTTCCGCACGCATCACTTCGCCGACGCCAATCCAGTGGTTGAATTCATCTGGCGGAATGACCGACAGCACGGCAACACCGCCGCCGGATTTGGCCGCCCGCATTGCAGCAAACCGCATCGCGTTCAGGCATTCACGGCTGTCATCTAGGATCACGAGGAACTTGCGCATTGTTGTCTCCCTTAGCTGCGCGATTGTGACGGAGTGCCGCCACCCGTGCAATCCATAACTACGCAAACTGCAAAACCTGTCGCGCGCAGTCTTTGGCGCAGGGTGGACCAAAAAGGATCAACCGTTGCAACCAAGAGATTGATGAATCCGGTTTTAATTGCCAGCCAAAAGTGCGGCGACGTCGAACGGCCTGTTGACCATTCTAAGGTCGCCGTTGGTGTCGCGGGGCCAGACTGCCGGATCGCGATCAATATAAAGTTCGACGCCGTTTTGATCTGGATCGCGCAGATAAAGCGCTTCGCTCACGCCGTGATCGGCTGCACCGTCAATCGGTATTCCTGCAGCGACCACGCGTGCCGCGACTTGCGCCAAGGCTGCGCGGTCGGGATATAGAAACGCACTGTGAAACAATCCCGTGTGCCCAGCCGGTGGTGGCGTACCGCCAGCGCTGTCCCACGTGTTCAGCCCGATATGATGATGGTATCCGCCAGCCCCCAAAAACGCAGCCTCTGCGCCGTAGCGTTGCGTGATGTCGAAACCAAGAATCTCGCAATAGAAGGCGATAGATCTGTCCAGATTCGCGACCCGAAGATGCACGTGCCCGACGCGGACGCCCAAGTTTGGCCCAGAAGATAATGTCATGTTGTTTCCTTTGACCTTGGCTTTATCCGCGCGCACAGCTGCACAAAACCGCCCCGTCGGCACAGTTAAGGTGCATCATCGCACTGAAATTATAAAGCTGACGCGGATTGCGCGTCTTTTACGCCCGCAAAAGACCGACGATATCGTAGGTTTTTTCCAAGATTGGCGTCGCGATCTCGCGGGCTTTTTGCGCGCCCCGCGCCAGTTTGCGGTCAATCTCGGCTGGATCGTTCATCAGGCGCTTCATCTCATCTGAAATAGGCGCGAGTTTTGCCACAGCCAAATCCGCAAGCGCAGGTTTGAACGTGCCCCAGCCAGCCCCCGGATATTGCGCAATCACTTGTTCGGGCGACATGTTCGCCAAACCTGCATAAATATCCACAAGGTTTTTGGCTTCTGGGCGTCCCACAAGACCGTCAACTGTTTCGGGCAAGCCTTCGGGATCGGTCTTTGCCTTCTTGAATTTCTTGGCGATGGTGTCGGCATCATCGAGCATGTTGATGCGTTCCATGTCGGAATCGCCGGATTTGGACATCTTCTTGGTGCCGTCGCGCAGGTTCATCACCCGCGTTCCAGGGCCTTCAATCACGGCTTCGGTTAGCGGAAAAAACGCCACCCCGAAATCGTTGTTAAACTTGGCCGCGATGTCGCGTGTCAGTTCCACATGCTGTTTTTGGTCTTCGCCCACCGGCACGTGCGTGGCGTGATACATCAGGATATCGGCTGCCATCAGGGACGGATACGCGTACAGGCCAAGCGATGCTTTCTCAGCATTTTTGCCCGCTTTGTCCTTGAATTGGGTCATCCGGTTCATCCAGCCGACCCGCGCGACGCAGTTGAAAATCCACGCCAGTTGCGCATGTTCGGGCACTTGGGATTGATTAAACAGAATGGAATTTTCCGGATCAATACCGGACGCCAACATACCGGCCGCAATTTCGCGCGTGCCAGCTTTTAGGGCGGCAGGGTCCTGCCAGACCGTAATTGCGTGCAAATCAACGGCGCAATAGATGTTTTCCATGTCGGGGGACTGCATATCGACCCAGCGTTTGATCGCACCGAGGTAATTGCCCAACGTCAGACCACCAGATGGTTTGATGCCGGAAAAAACGCGCGGGGTGAAAGTAGTCTCTGACATAGCGGACATTCCAAAGCTGGATTAACGGATCACTCTCGCTTACCCATGCCCCCACACGCCGTCAACCGAATGGACCACCGCTATGAAAGACTTTGGACGCGACACCGACGCGAATGAAAACCCGTTTAACGCGATTCCACTGGTGCCTTTGGTGCTGGTTCTTATCATCGCCGCCATCGAATTGACTCTGACAGCCGCTGCGAATGGCTGGGTCGGCGGGGCGCAGGGAGTGGGCTGGCGGTCTGGCGCTTTTCAGGATTATGCCTTTGCGCCGGCCGTCATGACTGAGATTTTTGATCGCGGACGCGGCAGCTTTGATCTGTGGAAACGCTTTGTGACCTATGCCTTTGTCCACGCCTCGTTCACCCACGCGCTGTGGGTTTGTGTGCTTCTGCTGGCCCTTGGAAAGTTCGTCGGGGAGATTTTTCGCCCGCTGTCATTCCTCATCCTGTTTCTCACGTCCACGTTTTTTGGAGCGATGATTTACGGCGCTGTGTCCTGGCAAAACACGCCTTTGATCGGCGCATATCCTGGGGTTTATGGCCTGATCGGGGCCTATACCTATCTGATGTGGCTCGCGCTGGAACGCATGGGCGACAATCAACTTAAGGCGTTCCAGCTGATCGGTATTCTGCTTGGTATCATGTTGGTCTATTCCATGCTGTTCGGATCCTCACCGACGTGGATTGCCGAGGTTTCAGGCTTTCTGATCGGGCTGTTTATCGCGCCGCTATTGGCCCCCGGTGGTTGGTCGGCCTTTCTCAATCGCATTCGCAAAAGGGCGTGAAGTTGTGGCAAAGACAATCGGACTTAACCACCTTGGCCTAACGGTGCGGGATCTGGATCAGACGACCGCATTTTTCGCGGATGTGCTAGGCTGGGACGTGACGGCGCGCGACGCGAGCTATCCGCGCACCACGGTCACAGACGGCGCGTTGCGGCTGACGCTGTGGCAGGTGCAGGTGGACGCGCCTGCCGCGTTTGATCGAAAGAACGCGCTGGGTCTGCATCATCTGGCCCTTGAAATTGCGGATGAGGCAACGTTGAACGAACTGGCTGCAACCTTGTCCGCAACCGACGGTGTCCTGATCGAATTTATGCCGGAATTTATGGGGCAGGGACCGCGTCGGCATATGATGTTTGCCGAACCGGGCGGGTTGCGGATCGAGCTTTTGTGGGCTGGCGCCTAGCCGCGGCGCATCGCGGCCTTGAATTCTGAAACCCGAAAGGCCCCGACAAGGCGGCCAATTACGAAATAGCCCGCGATGCCGACGATCACCACAAACGCCAAGGCGCCGTAGCGGATTGTCGCCATACCAAGCGCGGGACCGACCAGCAGCACGGTGTTCCACAATAGAACGCCCATCAGCACGGACGCCAACATAATCCGCCAAAACCGTGACTTGAACCGTGCATCGAACTGCGCGGCGTCGCCCATGGTGCGACTGCCGCGCCACAACAGCCAGACCATGACCCAGCCCGCTAGCGTGGTCGCAAGGGCGGCGGCGATGTAGCCGATATAGATCGACAGACCAATTGCGACGCCTGCGTTCACAATCATCGCAACGGCTGCGTAATAAAACGGACGCTTGGTGTCACCGCGCGCGAAATACAGCGGTTGCAGCGCTTTTTGCAGCACGAACGCGGGCAGTCCCAAGCCGTAGACCATGACGGCCAGCGCAGTGGCGGCGGTGTCATCGGTATCAAACGCGCCGCGTTCGAACAACACGCTGATGAGCGGCACGGGGATCACGATCAGCGCGACAGCGGCAGGGATCGTCAACGCCAGCGCCAATTCTGATGCGCGGTTAAAGGCGTTGCGCCCACCGTCCAGGTCGCCCGCCGCCAATCGACGGCTGAGATCGGGCAACAACACCACACCCAGTGCAATCGCCACAACGCCAAGGGGCAGTTGATACAGACGGTCGGCATACGACAGCCACGCAATCGCGCCGTCATAAAAGCTTGCCACTTGTCGACCCACCAACAGGTTGATCTGCACCACACCGCCCGCCAGCATCGCAGGTGCAGCGATGATCGCCAGCTTGCGCAAATCCGGCGTCAGACGTGGCATTCGCAGTCGAAATGTGAACCCCGCACGCCGCGCTGCCCACCAGACCAGTACCAGTTGTGCAAGCCCCGCCAGTGGCACCGACAGCGCCAGCGTGTCGCCCACGCGCAGCCCCAACGCCTGATCCAACCCCATGCCCAAAGCGTCCGATGCGGGCCGCCCCGTCATCGCCGTCACCAGCATCGCGACAATGAAAATCATGTTCAGCAACACAGGTGCAGCCGCCGCAGCAGCAAATCGCCCGGTCGCGTTCAAAACGCCTGACACAAGGGCCGCGAGCGAGATGAACAAAATATATGGAAACGCGAGGCGGCCGTATTCGACTGCCAGATCGAAACGCTCATCGCCCTTGAAACCGGCGGCCATCATTAACACCAACCCGGGCATGAATATGACGCCCAGAGTCGTGAAAATCACGAGGACAAATGCCAGCCCCATAAAGGCGTCCTGTGCAAAGTCCTTGGCGTCCGCAGCGGCATCGGTGGAGTCTTGCAGTTTTTTTGAAAACATTGGCACGAAGGCCATGTTGAACGCGCCTTCGGCAAAAAAGCGGCGAAACATATTGGGCAGGGAAAACGCAACCAAGAACGCCTGCGCGACTGGGCCGGTGCCAAGATAGCCCGCGATCAGGATATCACGCACAAAGCCCAAGACGCGGCTGAGCAACGTCCAGACGCCGACGGTGAGAAAGCCGGATATCAGGCGGATGGGTTTCATGTTTGTCCTGCTCGGATCGATGTTGTTGCGCACCTTTTAAGGGTAATGGCGCACAAACTCTATGGCGAAGTTAGTCTGGGGTTTGCAGGAACTTACCCATGGCAGTCGAGATCCGTGCGCTGCCATTGTTCGGCAGCATGACTGACAGGTGTTTGCCATGGCCCGACTGCGCAAAACCATCCAACGTACCGGTGGTCGCATTATGGCAGCAAGCCACAACGATGCTGGAAATACATACCCGTCGCAAGGCCAGAGGGAAGCCGGATCGGCCTTGCGGGGGAATGCAAAAAGGGGCGAATTTCTCCGCCCCTGTTCGTCAACGTGCTTGGGTCTACGAGGGTTAGACCCACTTGGGAATGCAAACCCGCGCGTTTAGTTGAAGTTGTAGACCGCAGATACGCCGAAGGTGTTTTCGCCATCAGAGAAGCTGTTGTCGGTCTGATCGTTAAAGCGTGTTGCGTAAGATGTGCGCAGTGCAAGTGTATCTGTCAGTGCAACGTTCAAAGCCAAATCGTTGGACAGTGTTGTCGCAAAATCAGAGTAGATTACGTCTGTGTCATTGGTGATATACACAGTGTCTGTCAAAGACGCGTAAAGGTTAGACGAGATGGATGCCGCAGCTTCGTTAACTGTTGCACCACCGACGACTTCCGCTGCGCGGTAACCTGGGCCTGCCTGGATGGACCACTGTGTATCGTTGCTGTTGAAGATGCGGTAACCCACGCCAACACCGGCAAAAATGTCTTGTGTGTATTCGCCAGCAGTTGTTGTCTGCTTGTCGATGGACACGTCAGTTTGGCCATAAGCAAAGAAAGCGTCAGACAGGTTGCGGCGGTAGTCAACACCACCCAGAAAACGGTTCTCTGAGATAACGCCATTGGTTTCGCCGTAGGCATAAGATGCGTTTGTGTCGATACCGTTCACGCCGTCAAACCAGCCATAACGCAAGCCAACACCCAGGTCGTTGGATGTATCGCCGTCGTTGGATGTCGATGTGTAGCGCAGTGCGATGGAACCGTAGTCGCCAAGCTCGCGGCCTTCTGTCCCGAATCCGGCGAGGTCACGATCGCGGTCGTCTTCCATTTGCTCGTCGAGGTCGTCGTTGAATGTTTCAGCGGCACCAAGGTTGTCGAACGTTGTTGTTTGAGCGGCAACTGTTGTTGCTACGAAGCCTGCGATGACCGCGGCGAGGATCAAATTCGTGTTCATTGTGGTCTTCCTTTCCCAAAGAAGGTGACCCAAAATCTTTTCTGGCCTGACATCAGGTCCAGCTCCAGAAGCGGGAGCATTTCTGCTGAGGGAGGGAATACGGATTACAATCACATGAGGGAAATTCAAAATATTCATGTTTAAAGTGATTTGTTGTTATGTATTGCAGGCGCTCTATTCGTCAGCAACTTCGCCAAGAATATCAACGGTATCGCCGTCTGTGATCTCTCGCAATTGGTCGATGACGGCGCTGCTGTCGTCGTCAGCGACGGCTGCCGTGGCGGTCAATTCCGTTTCAGCGAGGCGGCGCAGGTCAGGATCGAGGTCTTCACGCCATACAGCCCAGACCGGATAGGGGAATCGTGGTGCGTCGGGCACAAGGTGCATCTGGCCGCTGTCGATGTATTTCTTGACGTAACGCGCAGGCAGATAAGCCGACGCGCGGCGGTTAATGACATATTCCGCCACCATGGCACCCAGCACAAAACTCATCCCTGGATTGGTCAGATCGGGCAGGGCGAGCGCGTGGGCGCCGACAAATTCAGGCCCCCAATCGACAAAGACATAATTCTGCGCGACGCTGTCCATCGTGGCACCTGCGACGGACGACACAAGCACAAGATCCTCATCCATGAGGCGTTTTGCCTCAAGCCCGGGGCGCAACTGCGGCATGTAAAGCAGGCCCACTTGCATCACGCCTTCGATCAAGAACCGCGTTAAGCGATCCGGCATCCCGAGTTCGGCGCGTATATTCAGGTCGGGCATTGCCACCTGCAAACGGTCCAGCCAGCGAAACCCCAACCTAGGCCACAATGAATACTGTGCCCCAATGGTCAGCGAACGGGTGAACCCTTCGGGAATGGCGACCTGTTGGCGGGCCTCTTCCCAGACCCGGATCATCGACAGCGCGTAGCGTTCAAATTCGCGCCCCGCACTCGTTAGCTCCGCGCCCGCGCGCGATCGGGTGAACATCGGCTTGCCAAGGGTATCTTCCAGTCGCCCGATGCGCAGCGACACCGCCGATTGCGTCACGTAAAGGCGATCCGCAGCGTTCACAAATGATCCGGTTGCCGCCACTTCGAGGAAGGTCTTGAGAAGGGTGATATCCATAGAGCGCCTTTCAAATAGTAAAATAACGTATAACCAATACTCGCTTAAACTACAATTATTTTGAATTTAACTTATCGACGGGTGCCCCCTATCTCTTCCCAAGCGGCCCATGGTGGGTCCGCACTTCTTTGGGAGAAGAATGATGAAAAAGACAATGATCATAATTGCGATGGCAACTCAGACCTTCGTTGCCGCCTGTGGCACAATTCAAGGCGTCGCCAGCGATACATACGGTGCAGGTAAATTTGTGGCCCGTCAGATCAGCGGCAATGAGTGATAGCCAGACGGCTGGATTTCAGCCCATAAAAGACAAGAACCCGGTGTAACCTTAGCGTTTCGCCGGGTTTTCAGTCCTGTCTCAGGTCTTTGCCCGCTCGACACCTTGCACAATGGCTTCGTGCAGCTTGCGTTCCAGCGCGTCGCATTTTTCTTGCTCGTGGTATTTAAGACCAAACATGTTTTTGACGTAAAACGTATCCACGACCTGTTCGCCGTAAGTCGCGATGACAGCGCTGGCAATGTAGACGTTGGCGTTTGCCAGCGTGCGGGTCAAATCGTGCAACAGGCCAGGGCGATCACGGGTGTCGACCTCGATGATGGTGTAAATTTCGGAGCCTTCGTTATCGAATGTAATCGACGTGGTCACCCGAAATGCGCGTTCGCGTTTTTTGATCTTGTCGCGGTCTGCGAATGCGTCACGCGGGACGATGTCACCATGCAAGGTGCGTTCGATCATTTTGCGCAGGCGGGGCAGGCGGGTTTCCTCAAAGGGGGTCCCATCGCTGTCCTGCACCCAGAAAGCCGCGGTCGCAAAGCCGTCTTTGGACGTGAATGTTCTGGCATCCACGACGTTGGC
>JAGGNB010000078.1 GCA_017886375.1 Octadecabacter sp. | reverse complement strand
CTTCAGAAATGACCCAAACGACTATCTTTGATACTCTGATAGGCTGCTCACAGTGATCAGCCAAGTTCCGTATGGATCGCGTTCAAACACATTCAGCGAGAACCCTTCACTTGGCGGGTCGCCTTCGGCAAACCGCGCAACGCACCAAGAGCTTTCTATGTCAGACCCTGCACTTACAATATCCAATGTCTTGTCGCTGCCGCCCTCAGAGACCCAATCGCGATGCACTTTCTCAATGGCTGCGCGGCCTTGAACCGGAGGAGCATAGGACGAATACATCAAGGCGTTCGGCGCATAGCATGACGCACACCCAGCAGCATCCTTGTCACGATAGGCTTCTAGATAGGTTTGCAGCAGAGCCCGCATTTCGTCAGTCGTCGCCATTGGTGTTCTTAGCCCCTTGAACAGTGTTGGCAGAAGGCTGAACCGAGTGAATTGAAAAGTAAAAGACTTTCGCCACGCTAACCGTAACGCCGGAAGGCAATGAAGGGCTCATTGCGGACTTTAGCTGCAACTAGCGCCGATGAACACAACGCGGACAATCCGGACCTTGGCCAACTGAAACCCAAGGTCTGTTATTCGGACGCTGGAAACTGAGCCACTTGCACAGTGCTACAGTCGAAGCTACCTGCGACGCCGTCCGCGAGTGCTGTTTGCGGATAATACTCTGGCAAACTCTCGTCGGTGCACCCCGCTCTGAAACTGGTCAACATTTCTTCGGCAATACTCGGATCGAGAGGGCCATGGTTGTGAATTGGCAGATGGTATTCTGCCGTCTCGGGACTGTGTAATGTTGTGTCAAAGAAATTGCCTTCGACCTCTCCCTTGGGCAGGTAACTGGCAAGTGAAATTGTCCCGTCTTCACCCACCACTCCGCTTGCAGCCAAGGCAACGACGGAGTCGCTTTCTGATGCGGCGGTCATGGTTTCAGCCGGTGTACATGGTACGGCAGAGCAGACCTGCGGGTTCTGGATCGCCACCCACCAAACCGTCACGACATCTCCGGCCGTCAGACCGGATGACCTGATCGCCATCGCGACGCCGAACGGGCCTTTCTCAAGAACCACAGATGTTCCTTCGATAGGGCCAGGGGTCATTCCGCTCCCCTGTGTCCAGCTCATTGGCTTGGTAATTGCTTCGGCGTGTGCGGTTCCAGCCAGAGTCACGGCGACTAGGGCAAAGGTTGCCACGGCTGCGATCACAATGCCGAAAGAAATTGGTCTCATGGGGTTCTCCTTAGGTAATAATCAGTTGAAGAAATTCGATCGGGTTCGCTTGAAACGGGAAAACTGCTATAGTGATCTTGGCGGACTCAGGGCTCTTTTGTCCTGAAATATAGGATGAAATCTTGTGAAATATGGTGTTTTCAATCTTGGTGATGTCATCTTTGACCCTATCACAAGAACGCTCACCCTCAAAGACGGTCGCCCCGCACCGCTGCGCAACAAGTCCAAAGAGGTTCTGACCTGCTTATTGGAAACCCCCAATCGAACAGTGACCAAAGTCGAAATGCTCGACAAGGTTTGGGCAGACGTAACAGTTTCTGACGAAAGCCTTGTTCAGTGCATTGCGGATATCCGCAGGGTCATCGGCGAGGATGCGCGACACATCGTTGAAACGGTCCCCCGCACAGGGTACCGGATCAATCTACAGGCGCGGAAAGCTGCCTCAAAACGCTGGCTGATCCTCGCGTCAGCAGGTATTGCTGCCACCGGAGCTGCCGTTTGGGTCTTTTGGCCGGATACCTCGATGCTTCCGAGTCCAACTTCACAAGTTCCAGACGCCATACTTGAGGTAGGGCCACCGGGCACGGACAGCACAGACGCCTACCTCGAAGTCCTCCAAGGACGCGTTTCATCCAATCACTTCAGTCTCAGCGAAAGTCTGAAGGCAGAACGCCATTTCCGGCAAGCCATCGCGTTAGATCCGAACTACGCCCGCGCCTATGCCGAGTTGAGTACGCTGCTGGCTGTGCGGTTTGAAAACGACTGGTCGGTAATCGCGGAGGCCGACAAGGAGAAGGCGTTGTTTTATGCTGAGAAAGCCGTCGCGCTCGATCCGGATTTGTGGCTGGCCCATTACGCATTGGGACGGTTGCACAGCGTTTTCGCCAATTTGGATCAGGCGGAAATACATCTCGAACAGGCCATGTCGCTCCAACCGGATAACGAAGATGCCAGAGCCTACTACGGTGTCGTGAAAAATTTTCAAGGTGACTTCGACAGCGCTGTCGCGATTTTGGAACAGGCTGTGATGTCACATCCAAACCCACCCTATTGGTATTATTTCGGCCTTGGCCATGCCTTGTTCAACGCAGGTCGTTTTGAGCAGGCCGAAGCCGCCCTAGAAGACTGCCTCGTTCTGGCGGAAAACTCCCCCTACTGCTTGCGATATCTGATCGCTGTGTACGGCCAAACAGGCAACGACAGTGGGGCGCAGGCCGCCAGTCTTGACTATGCCGCGACGGGCTTTGAGGTTTCCATTGCATCCATCTTGTCGTTGGTGCCTTTTCATCATCCAGACGACCGCGCCCAGCTTGAACAGAGCCTCCGCCTTGCAGGGGTTCCCGATTGACCACTGTCCACGGTGCAAAGCTGGCAGCATGTTTGGCCACCTTCTAAGTCGATTTCATCCAATTTCATAAGACTTAACTTGGTGAAACGTGGAGCCGTCGGCCCCAATAAAGCTCCATCGTAATGACTGAGCCGACGTATTGTCGAAAGCTTGGTTCATCTTAGGAGACTTCGAAATGCATTTCGCAAACAAATTCTTACCCCTCTGTCTGATTGCCATGGCTGGCGGCACCTTTGCTGACACTCGAACACTACCAATGTCGTGGACCCCGCCAAGCGGCCAAACACCAGGGCCGATCGACGGCACGACAGCCATTCTTGTGACCAGTCCAGACGGAGCATCAATGCACCTGACGT
>JAGGNB010000138.1 GCA_017886375.1 Octadecabacter sp. | reverse complement strand
CCCACCCATTATTCCTGTGCTTGGCGACACGTCGTTAGCGACGATCCAATCACAGCCTTTGCGTTTGCGTTTGGCTGTCGCGTTTTCCACGATGTTCTGCGTTTCTGCGGCAAAACCAACCACAAGGGCCGGACGGGTTTTGGACGCGCATACCGTCGCCAAGATGTCGGAATTTTCAGAGAATTCCAGCACGGGGGAACCTTTGCCGTCCTTTTTGATCTTCTGATCGGACGCGTTCGCAATGCGCCAATCGGCCACGGCTGCCGCGAAAATTCCAACGTCCACATCTTGCACGGCCTGCACGGCGTCCAACATCTGCGCCGCAGTTTGAACTTTGACCAGATCGACGCCCATGGGGGCCGCGACATCTGCCGGGCCGGTGACAAACGTGACCCTTGCACCAAGGCCAAGCAATGCCCGTGCAATGGCCGTGCCCTGCGCGCCCGATGACCGGTTTGCGATGTAGCGCACCGGATCAATCGGTTCATGGGTCGGGCCGGATGTCACCAGAATGTGGCGCCCTTTTAGCGGTCCGTCGTTCACTGCTGCTTCAATCGCGGCGACAATTTCCATCGGTTCCGCCATCCGGCCAAAACCAAATTCACCACAGGCCATATCGCCCTCGTTGGGGCCACATGTCAAAATACCATCTTTTTCTAAAGTTGCCAAATTTCGCTGCGTTGCAGCATGTTCCCACATCCGCACGTTCATCGAGGGGGCAACCAACACACGTTTGTCAGTCGCCAAAAGCAAAGTCGACGCCAAATCGTTGGCGTGCCCATGGGCCATTTTAGCCATCAGGTCTGCCGTCGCAGGCGCGACAACAACCAAATCCGCAGCGCGGCTAAGCTCGATGTGGCCCATCTCTGCCTCATCATTGAGATCGAATAGATCTTGGTAAATTTTTTCGCCAGAAAGCGCCGACACGCTGAGAGGTGTCACAAATTCGATGGCTGCTTTGGTCAAGACCGGCGTCACCTGATGGCCGCGTTCGCGGAGTCGCCGGATCAGATCGAGCGATTTGAACGCCGCGATACCGCCACCAATTATCAATAGAATTTTCTTGCCAGCCATGTGCCGCACCTTTCGATCAACGCCCAAAGACTAGGCGCAAGCCAATCAAAGGACCAGTCCCGAAAGTTGCGGTTTAGGCAAGGAAGCTGTGAACCTCGTGGCTTTGACCTTCAAGGCTCTTGCGCATCTTGCCAAATGCCGCCGCTTCAAGCTGGCGCACGCGTTCTTTGGACAGGCCAAGTTCAGTGCCAAGGCTTTCGAGTGTGCGCGGTGCATCACGCAGTTTACGTTCGCGAACGATAAATTGTTCACGATCGCTCAACGCGGTGAGGGCCGTTAGAAGCCACTGTCGCAGGGTGTCAGTGTCATGGGAATTTTGCACGGTTTCAGCGGCTTGTTCGCCATCATCTTCCAGCGCGTCAATCCACTCGCGCCCTTCATCCTCGCTCGATTGGGTCGCATTGAGGGAAAAATCAGACCCGCTTAGACGTCCTTCCATCATTTCGACATCGCGCAGCGGCACGCCGACTTCTGTGGCAATCATTTGGCGCATGTCGTGGCGATCAAGTGTTTCCCCACGCTTCATCGCTTCTCTTTCAAGACGGGCCTGAACGCGGCGCAAATTGAAGAACAGCGACTTTTGCGATGACGTAGATCCGGTGCGTACCATCGACCAGTTGCGCATCACATGGTCCTGGATCGACGCCTTGATCCACCACACAGCATAGGTCGAAAACCGCACGCCGCGGTCAGGGTCAAATTTATCGGCGGCTTTCATCAGTCCCAACGACGCTTCTTGAATCAAATCATTCATCGGTGCGCCGTAGCGTCGAAATTTTGATGCCATAGAAATGGCCAAACGCATATACGCTGTGATGAGCCGATGAAGCGCTTGTTCGTCGCGTTCGTCGCGCCACGCATAGGCAAGTGCCAGTTCCGTTTCGGCATCTAAAAGTTCGGCCTTCATCGCCTTGCGGGTAAGGGCCCTGTCGTCGCTTTGATTGATCGCCATGTTTCTCATCCCAAAAAACTGTCGTCGCACCGCTTTGCTTTTGGTGCTATTTTGTTTACGGATTAGAAACGTATATAGATCATAGAAAGTTACGGTTTTGGCCTTGCCGCAGTTTACTCTTGTCCTAGGTGGCACTTCTTCTGGTAAATCTGCATTCGCAGAATCGCTTTGTTTACAATCAACTAAAACGCGGGTTTATATCGCCACTGCGCAGGCATTTGACGATGAGATGCGCGCGAAAATTTCTGACCATCGCAGCCAACGCGGACCGGATTGGTTGACGATCGAAGCCCCGCTGGATGTGGCGTCGGCCCTGGCTACCTGCACCATCGGGCAAATCGTTTTGCTGGATTGCGCCACGCTTTGGCTGTCCAACGTCCTGCTTGCGGATCAAGACATTGCGGCGGCGAGTGCCAGCCTTTTGGCGGCGCTCGCGATCTGCCCCGCACACGTGATTGTCGTCTCAAACGAGGTGGGTCACGGCATCGTTCCTGACAACGCGCTCGCCCGTCAGTTCCGAAATGCGCAGGGGCGGCTTAACCAATTGCTGGCAGCGCAGGCGGATTTGGTGGTTCAGGTCACTGCCGGATTGCCGCAAACCCTCAAAGGTGAAGCGAGACAGTTAACATGACGGTCATCTATTGGATCCGACACGCCCCGACCCATGAAAAGGCGTTTGTTGGACATCGTGACGTACCAGCAGACCTGTCCGACACCGCCCAAATTGCGCGTCTTGATGCCGCGTTGCCACATGACGCGCTTGTTGTCTCGTCCGACCTGTCGCGGTCCGTGGACACGGCGACCGCCATCCAAGGCAGTCGCACCCGCCTGCCCGACCGCGCAGGATTGCGCGAATTTGATTTTGGCGCATGGGACGGTTTGCACTTTGCCGAGGTGGCTGAGAAATGGCCCGATCTGTCACGGGGTTATTGGGAAAATCCGGGTGACATTGCCCCACCACAGGGCGAAAGCTGGAACACCGCAGCAGCCCGCGTGACCGCTGATATCATTGCTGTGACCGCGCAATATCCACGCCGTGACATAATCGCAGTTGCGCACTTTGGTGCCATCTTAAGCCAAGTCGCGCAGGCTGCTCGCATCGCGCCCTACCGCGCACTTTCACACCGGATCGACAATTATTCTGTAACGGAAATACAGATGCTTCCAACTTGGGGCGTCGCCCGCATCAATCACATTCCGTGACCGCGTCGCGCACGAATTGCGATTTGCAGACCACACGGTTTGGCCTTAAGATTTTCCCATGACATATCAGTTAATCCTTGGAAATCGTTTGTATTTCAGCTGGTCGATTGCGGCCTACCTCATGGTCGAAAAGTTTGGATTGTCGAAACAATTCAACATTCAAATCGTGCATCCGCAGGCTGAATCCGATGTCGCTCGATTTCTTAAGGACGTGCCGCCAGCGCGGACATTGCCCACGATGATCACCCCTGAAGGTGTGGTCGTATCGGACAGTTTTGCGATCGCAGAAGAACTGTCATCACGATTTCCAGACGCGCAAATGTGGCCCCGCGATCCAGCGGCCCGCGCCGTGGCACGGACTGTCGCTGCCGAAATGCATTCAAGTTTTGGCGGGTTGCGGGGCGGTTGGCCCGTCAATCTGCGCCATACATTTGTGGGCGCTGTCGCCCCACCCGACATTGAAATAGAACTCGACCGGTTGGAAACGATATGGGCCAATGCGCGTGCCAAAACCGGCGCAGATGGGCCGTGGTTGTGTGGCGCATACTCGCTCGCCGATGCGGTTTTTGCGCCCATGGCCAGCCGACTTGCCACCTACAAATTTGATACCCGCCCCGTCACGAAAGCCTACGTTGTGGCGCATCTTACCGATCCGGCCTTTCAGAAATGGCGCGCAGATGGTTTGGCAAACGATCCTGTCATGGCGAAATTCGACCTCGATTTGCCGACGGAAAACTGGCCCAACTAGCGCCAGATTTCAATTACTTATGGCGGCGTTTACCTTTCAGTAACCACCTTCCTGTTAACCTCTATTAACGGTTAAGGGGAATTCGGAATGGTGGCACGGGCCTACACGGTGGCCTTCCAGGGTGTGGATGCGCGTCTGGTCGAAGTGCAATGCGCGACGTCGCCTGGAATGCCAGGGTTTTCGATCGTCGGACTGCCCGACAAGGCTGTTTCAGAGGCCCGCGATCGCGTGCGCGCGTCCCTGAGTGCGTTGTCCATCGCGCTGCCATCCAAAAGAATTACGATAAACCTGTCGCCAGCGGATTTGCCAAAAGAAGGGTCACATTTCGACCTGCCGATCGCGCTTGCCCTGCTCGCGGCACTAGACGTGATCCCCCGCGACAAAGTTTCGGAAACCGTGGCTTTGGGGGAATTGTCCTTGGATGGCACGTTGGTTCCGGTTCTCGGCGCACTGCCTGCCGCTATGACCGCTGCCATTGAAAATAAGTCGCTTTTTTGCCCTCACGCCTGCGGACCGGAAGCCGCATGGGTCGACGCAACCGCCGTCTATGCGCCGCGCACATTGGCCGAAGCGCTGCGACATTTCACCGGCCAATCCCCGCTGTCCCCCGCTGAACCCGGTGAGGTCGCGCCCCACCCAATGGGCCGCGATTTCGCGGATGTGAAGGGCCAAGAAAAGGCAAAGCGCGCCTTGGAAATTGCCGCAACAGGACGCCACCACGTGCTGATGGTCGGCTCACCCGGGTCAGGTAAATCGATGCTGGCGGCGCGTCTGTCTGGAATTTTGCCGCCGCTCAGCCCGACTGAAGCGCTGGAAACCTCGATGATCCACTCGCTCGCCGGTTTGCTCAGCGACGGCGGCATCAACCGCGCGCGCCCCTTTCGCGAACCCCATCACACCGCATCCATGGCCGCAATTGTCGGAGGCGGACGTAACGCAAAACCCGGTGAAATTTCACTGGCGCACAATGGCGTGCTGTTCATGGATGAATTTCCCGAATACCCGCGCACAGTCCTCGAAACTTTGCGACAGCCTGTCGAATCTGGCGAAGTTGTTGTTGCGCGCGCCAATGCGCATGTCCGGTATCCATGCCGATTTATGCTTGTCGCTGCGGCAAACCCCTGCAAATGCGGGTACTTAACCGACCCGATCCGTGCCTGCGCCCGCGTTCCTATTTGTGGTGAAGAATATATGTCGCGCATTTCGGGGCCACTGATGGACCGTTTTGATCTGCGCATCGAGGTGCCGCCTGTGGCGTTGTGTGACCTCGACCTGCCGCAATCCGGCGAAACCTCGGCCATGATTGCTGCGCGTGTGGCAGCAGGACGGGCGGTGCAAACCACGCGGTTTGCGGGCACGTCCATGCGGGTTAACGCGGACCTTGAGGGCCGCGCATTAGAAGACGTCGCGACACCAGACGCCGACGGAAAGGACTTGTTGTTGCGCGTCGCCGAACGCTTTGGCCTAAGCGCGCGAGGCTATCACCGCGTGTTACGGGTGGCGCGGACAATTGCAGATTTGGACGGATCAGCAGATGTTCGCAAACCCCATGTGGCCGAGGCCGCAGGCTATCGCTTGGCGCTTTCAAAGGAGCTGTGAATAAACGCAGCCGCCTTGCGCATTGCCGCATTCGCCTCGGGCAGTCGTCCGTCAAATAACTGCCAGACATGCGGGCAAACGGGCCAGACATCCAAAGTTGCCCCCGTAGCTAAGGCTATTCTTTTGGAATCGCTTAACAATACTTCGTCGCCCCCGACTTGAATGAGGACCGGCGGCGGGTTGGGATAACTTGCAAATAGCGGACTTGCCAAGGGTTGCGCGGGATCCCTACCGTCCATGTATAAATCCACAGCTTCCTGCATCCGGATCACAGGAATTAATGGGTCTTTTTTGGCGTTGGTTGTGATGGTTTCACCCGACAACGTGAGGTCCGTCCAAGGGGAAAACGCCAAGACTCCAGCGGGTCGTTCGCCGCGCGCCAACACAGTTGCGAGCAGACCAAACACAAGGTTTCCACCTGCGCTGTCGCCAGCAATCACGATCTGATGGGCGGCCCAACCAGATGCGATCAAATGATCCCATGCCGCCAAGGCCGCAACAGGTGCCGCCGGAAACGGCGACTCCTGCAGCTTTGGGTAGTCCGCAATGAAAACAGTCGCATTACTGCGTTTTGCTAGTCGGCCGCAAAATCCGCGATAGCTGCGCTGCGATCCAGTGACAAAGGCGCCGCCATGTAGATACAAAACAGCGCGGTCGGGCAGTGGCGTGCCAACGGTGATGCGGCTGCATGGGCCGTCTTGTTGGAAACGTAACCCTTTGGGTGTGCTAAACAAAAATGGTGCCGCACGCTCAAATGATCGGTTCGCCTTTTCGGGCGTTCTGCTGCGCCGTAGACTTGGTTTGACCAGCCACCGCATTCCAAAATTCAGCACGCGAAGGCGACGCGACGGTGTCATGGGCGTTTGGCCTCAATCGCCTCCCAGATTTTTGCGGCGATGTTGACGTTGTCAAACCGTTCAAGTTCCAGAATGCCCGTCGGGGAGGTCACATTGATTTCAGTGAGGTAGTCACCAATCACATCAATACCGACAAAAATCTGCCCTTTTTCGCGCAGAAGCGGGCCAATTCGGTCGCAAATTTCCCGATCACGTTCCGTCAGGCCGATGGGTTCTGGCCGCCCGCCAACATGCATATTAGAGCGGGTTTCGCCCTTGGCTGGAACGCGGTTGATGGCCCCCACCGGATCACCATTCACAAGGATGATGCGTTTGTCACCCGCGCTCACATCCGGCAAAAATTTCTGCATAATCAAAGGCTCACGATTGATACCCATGAACATCTCATGGAGGGACGCGAGGTTGCTGTCCGTGCGGGTGAGCTTGAATACACCCGCACCACCGTTGCCATAAAGCGGCTTGAGGATCACATCGCCATGGCGCGCGCGGAACGCTTTGAGCGTTTCAAGATCACGCGCCACCGCCGTCGGTGGTGTGAGATCGGGAAAATCCAGAACAAGCAGTTTTTCAGGATAATTGCGCACCCAGAATGGGTCATTCACCACCAGCGTGTCAGGATGAATTCGGTCCAGAATATGGGTCGTGGTGATGTAGCCCATGTCAAACGGCGGGTCTTGGCGCAGCCAGATCACATCAATGTCCGCCAAGTCTTGTTCGCGCATGTCGCCAACGTCGAAATGATTGCCCACTTCGCGACGCACGACCAAGTCTTGCCCACGCGCCATCACACGGCCTTCTTGATAGCTCAATTGATCAGGCGTGTAATAAAACAGCGTATGACCGCGCGCCTGTGCTTCTTCGGCCAAACGAAACGAACTGTCGCCATTGATGTCGATCGCGCCAATCGGGTCCATCTGAAACGCAACGGTGAGAGATCTCTTAACGGTCATAGCAAGGTCCAGTCCATAGGTTGCATCCTACATGGACGCGCCCCAAGCTAAGCGCAATGGTCAGGCCATCATGAACGCGTTTTCGATGACTTTGATACGGCCCATTTCGTCAACCAGCGCCAAATCAAAGCGTACATCGGTCAACTGCCCGCCGGGTTGGGTTGCCAAAAATTCTGATCCCGCGCCATAAATTCGATCCATCTGCCGGCGTGTCAGGCGGGTCGCGGCCAGCGCATGGCTGCGACTTTTCTTAACTTCAACAAAGACGATCATATCGCCTTCGCGGGCAACAAGATCAATTTCACCTGCCGATCCACGCCACCGTTTTGCCAACACCACACGCCCACAACGTACGTAGCGTTGCGCCACGATGTCTTCCGCAGCCATGCCCGCATGATACGCCGTCTGGCCCCTTTGCTGCTTTGCGTTCATGTTTCAGCCTTAAGACTTAACGCCAGTTGATACACATCACGCCTTGCCATGCCCGTAGCCCCGGCCACAGCCGTAGCGGCATCTTTCACGCGCATGGTTTGCATTGCCGACATCAAAGCCTCTCTCACATCGTCTTCGTCCATCACGGCCACATCGCCACGATCAATGAGCACGACAATTTCGCCTTTCAACGTGCGACCGTCGATCTGGTCCAATACGTCAGCCACAGTGCCAGTAAGAACCTCTTCGAACTTCTTGGTCAGTTCACGACAGACCACGACATTGCGCCCTTCCCCCAACACATCGCTCAAATCACTTAACATTGCGTGAATACGTTTCGGGGATTCATACAAAACGACCGTCGCTTGCAGGTCTTTGAGGCCTTCAAGTCCGCTGCGCCGTGCGGTCGTACTATTGGCCAGAAACCCGGCAAAGTGGAACGCGTCTGTCGGCAGACCCGACACGGTCAAAGCCGCCAAGACAGCGGACGCGCCCGGTGCGGCTGTTAAAGGCAGACCCGCTGCCCGCATATCGACGCCAAGTTTATACCCTGGATCGGCGACAAGCGGCGTGCCCGCCTCGGAGACATAGGCCAGCGATTTACCATCTTTGACCACAGCCAGAAGACGATCGCGAACGCTGGCGGTTGAATGGTCATGATAGGCTACCATCGGTCGGTTTCCGATGGAAATGCCATGAATTTCCATTAACTTACGTGTGCTGCGGGTGTCTTCCGCCGCGATGACATCCGCGCTCGCCAGTATGTCCAGCGTCCGCAGCGTCACGTCACGCGCATTCCCGATTGGTACGGCGCACAAGTAAAGACCTGCCGACAGGGGAATAGTTCGGTGATTCATACCTAGACCCTCACGTCCTGCGCCTTATGATGCGCCCAAAGATGCTGCGGGATGTCACCCGTCGCCAAGAGAAAGGGAATAGTCCATGTTAGCTCATTTGCCCAGAGTCAGACCGAACCTGCGTGCGTTTGATCCACGCCCCTTCGCAGCCCGCGTTTTCGCCTTTACCGCGCTGGCGTTTCTGGCGGCCTGCGATTTGCCGGTTCCGAGTGTTAATATGGGTGGCAATTCTGGCCAACAGATTGATCCAAGCGCCCCCGTTCAAGTCGCGCTGCTTGTTCCCGGTGGCTCCAGCGCAGCCGAGGCCAGCCTTATTGCGGGGAGCCTTGAAAACGCTGCGCGCATGGCGATTGCCGACCTGAATGGTGTTGAAATCAACCTGCGGGTCTACAACACGGCCCGCGATCCCGGATTGGCAAGCCAAGTGGCCGCGACGGCCATTGCCGATGGCGCACAAATTATCCTTGGCCCGCTTGATGCGGCCAGCGCCAATGCGGTTGGCGTCACTGTTGCATCCGCCAACGTCAATGTTTTGGCGTTTTCCAACAACACTGCAATCGCAGGTGGCAATGTTTTCGTGTTGGGCAACACATTCGGTAACATCTCGGATCGTTTGGTCAGTTATGCAGGCAGCCAAGGCATCAGACGCTTTATGATCGTGCATCAGGACGATCTGGCGGGCGCTGTGGGCCGCGATTCGATCTCAAGCTCGATTCGCTCGGCAGGTGGAACGGTCGCGGGCGTTGAAACCTATCCGTTCAGCCAAGCCGGTATCTTTGCGCGGGCCTCTGGGATTGCGGCGGCCACAAATGCGAGCGGCGCACAGGCCATTTTCGTAACCGACAACGTTGCGGGTGGTCTGCCGATCCTTGCCACGTCTTTGACAGATCAGGGCATATCAGCGTCCAATACACCGCTCATCGGGATCACCCGTTGGGACGCGGCCCCGCAGGTCGCAGCCCTTCCCGCCATGCAGGGTGGCATATTCGCAATGACCGACGCTGGACGCGAAGCTGCGTTTCGCAACCGTTATACCGCGACCTACGGCACCGCACCGCATCCACTGGCCAGCATTGCCTATGATGGTATTGCGGCAATCGGGGCCTTGGCCGCAACGGGTGATCGCAATGCTTTGACCACCGCATCCCTGACACGGGCGTCCGGTTTTGCTGGTGCAACGGGCATCTTCCGCCTACGCTCGGATGGGTCCAACCAACGCGCACTTGCTGTGGCGCGAATCGTCAACAACCAGATCGAAATCGTCGATCCTGCACCGCTATCGTTTGGGCGCGGCGGTTCCTGAACTGGCCCTAAATTTAAACCTAACACCGGTCCCCGACGACCTAATTTGCGCGCCGGATGATATCATCGACCGGCGCGCATTGCGTCGCGCTGTCAGCGACGCAATCGCTCAGGCAGGCTCAACAGGGGCCGAGCGGCGCAAGGCGGTCGTGCCGCTGTTCAAGGACGCGATGGAACAGGGGCGCAACAAAATTGCGGCTGCCTTCATCGCGGCGCCGTTTGATGCAGGGCCCACAACCCGCGCCTACGCGTGGCTGACGGATGCGATTGTGATTGAGGTCTTCGCGCTGGCTGTCACCCATTTGCACCCCAACCCGAACCCGACTGAGGCGGAGCGTCTGGCGCTTATTGCCGTCGGCGGGTCCGGTCGCGGCGAAATGGCGCCGCATTCCGATGTGGATTTGCTGTTTCTGGCACCCTACAAACTGACCCCATGGTCCGAGAGCCTGATCGAATCCATGCTCTACATTCTGTGGGATTTGAAACTTAAAGTCGGCCACGCCAGCCGCACCGTCAAAGACTGTCTACGCCTTGCGCGCGAAGATTACACAATCCGCACCAGCCTTGTTGAAGAACGGTTTTTGGTTGGCGACGCACGCTTGGCCGCCGAGTTGACCAAACGTCTGCGCACAGATCTTTTCGCGACCACCATTCCCGAATTCATCGAAGCCAAACTGCAGGAACGTACTGAGCGCCACCGCAAACAGGGCGGGCAGCGTTATATGGTCGAACCCAACGTCAAAGAGGGCAAAGGCGGTCTGCGCGATCTGCAATCCTTGTACTGGATCGGCAAATACGTCCACGGTGTGAAAGACGCATCCGAATTGGTGAGCTATAAGGTCTTTACCAACGACGAATACTTGGAATTCAAGGCGGCCCATTCGTTTCTATGGGCCGTGCGCTGCCATCTGCATTTGCTGACAGGGCGCGCCGCGGACCAGTTGACGTTCGATATGCAAGTCGATGTCGCCGAGGCGATGGGCTACGTCGACAAAGGCGGGCGGCGGGCCGTTGAACATTTTATGCAAGATTATTTCCGCCACGCGACCAACGTGGGTGAATTGACGCGCATCTTTTTGACCGCCCAAGAGGCCGCGCACCTGAAAGCGGAACCGATGCTGCAGCGCTTGTTCAGCCGTTCCAAAAAGGCCAAAGCGCCCTATGCGATCAAGCAAAACCGCCTGACAGTGGAAACGCCCAAGACGTTCCTCAAAGATCCGCTGAACCTGTTGCGGATTTTCGAAGAAGCCCTGCGCACGGGCACGTTCATTCATCCCGATGCGTTGCGGCTGATCAAGGCGAACCTGCATCTCATCGACGATGCAGTGCGCCAAAATAAAGAGGCCCAGCGCATTTTCCTCGATCTGATGCTCAAGCACGGCAATCCCGAACGTGGCCTGCGCCGGATGAACGAAATCGGCGTACTTGGCGCGTTTATTCCGGAATTCGAAACCATCGTCGCGATGATGCAGTTCAACATGTATCACCACTACACAGTTGACGAACACACGATCCAGACGATCAGCCATCTGGCGAAAATCGAACGCGCTGAACTGGACGAAGAATTGCCCGTGTCCGCGTCGATCCTCAAGGGCGGGATCAATCGCAAGGTGCTGTATGTGGCGCTGCTGCTGCATGACATCGGCAAAGGGCGCGATGAGGATCATTCGATTCTTGGCGCCAAGATCGCGCGCAAGGTCGCGCCGCGATTGGGGCTGTCCAAAAAGGATTGCGACACGGTTGAATGGCTCGTGCGCTACCACCTCTTAATGTCGGATATGGCGCAAAAACGCGATATCGCTGACCCGCGCACTGTGCGGGGATTTGCCAAGGCGGTAAAAACTGTTGAGCGGCTCAATCTACTGTGCGTCTTGACGGTGTGTGACATTCGCGGCGTGGGTCCAGGCACCTGGAACAACTGGAAGGCTGTGTTGATCCGTGCGCTGTACCGCCAAACCAAATTCGCGCTGGAAAACGGCATGGAGGCGCTGAACCGCAATGAACGGGGCACGGAGGCCCGCAAGAACTTGCGCGCCGCGCTGCCCGATTGGGACGAGAAAGCGTTGAAGGCCGAAGTCGCGCGTCACTATCCCCCCTATTGGCAGGGCATGCACGTCACGGCCCATG
>JAGGNB010000061.1 GCA_017886375.1 Octadecabacter sp. | reverse complement strand
TTGGGCGCACCGCTGGTTCAATTTGGAAACACACGCAGGAACGTTTGATCGGACATGATCATCATCCCGTCTGCCAGAAACCCACTACCCACATCCATAGTGCCGATCGCCGTTAGGGTGTTGCCGCCAGTTTCAAAACTGAACTGCCTACCCTTTGTCAGCGCGTCTATATCCCCCGCCTCGACCTCATCCCCCACGACAACCTGCACGTCTGCGATCCGCGCGTCACCCGCCCCTGACGGCGTTGCGACGCCGATCACATCGCAGCGTTGAATGATCCGGCCCAAGGCGACAACATCGCCTTCGCTGATGACGGCGATCTGTTCTTGGGCCACGACCTACTGGATGGCGATGGGTGTGTCTGTTCCGGCCCCGGGTTCCAGCCCCGTTGCATTGAAAAACACGCGCAAGCCGGGCGGCTGGAAATACATGCCTATAACCGCACCGGTAAACAACGTGACCATGAACAAAGGGATTAAAAACAACCTCAATCACCCCGACGCGTTGGCTGCGGATACGGGTTCGGTTTTAGTGAGGCCAGTTTCTTCTAGTGGAAGATCGCCAGAGGCATCTGATGTCATGGAGCGGCTTTCATCGTTGTTACGGGCAACAACGATCAGTTTGTTCAATAACCCTACTACAAGTTTTCAGGCTGACAAACTTCGCATGGGTGATCCAGCGCCGGTTGGGGCACCCGTTTTGCGATGATGGGTCAATTGATTTTCACACTCTTGCGATATGTCAATTTTGGCATGTGACTGCGGCGCTAGAAATGACACGCGAACCCTTTGCAATTTCGGCCCTGTCTTCATTCTATTTGTCAGCGTTGGTGTCCTAACCAAGCACGGAGAGAAACATGTCCCAATATCCCATTAACATGCACGTTCATCCAATCGTGGAATCCTTTTTCGATCCTCAAACCAACACGATCAGCTATGTTGTGATGGACCCTTCTTCAACGTCATGTGCCGTAATCGATTCCGTTATGGACATCGACTATGCAGCTGGGCGGATCACGTATGAGCATGCCGATGAAATCATCAGTTATATTGAAAAGAACAAGCTTACGCTTGAGTGGTTGATCGAGACACATGTGCACGCCGATCACCTGTCAGCAGCGCCTTATATCCAGTCAAAGCTTGGTGGGAAAATTGGGATCGGTGATCAAATTACGGTTGTGCAGGACACGTTCGGCAAAGTGTTCAACGAAGGCACTGATTTTCAGCGCGACGGATCTCAGTTCGACCTGCTGCTTAAAGATGGTGACACCTACGAAATCGGGGGCCTAACGGCAGTTGCGATACACACCCCCGGCCATACCCCGGCTTGCATGGTGCATGTCATTGGGGATGCGGCGTTTGTGGGCGATACCTTGTTCATGCCTGACGGCGGGTCGGCGCGCGCTGATTTTCCCGGTGGCGATGCGGGGGAGCTTTATGACAGCATCCAGAAGGTTCTGGCGCTGCCTGACGATATGCGTCTGTTCATGTGCCACGACTACGGGCCTGACGGGCGCGACATTATGTGGGAAACAACCGTGGCGGAGGAAAAGGCCGAGAACATTCATGTTGGCCAAGGTAAGTCCCGCGAAGAGTTTATCATATTCCGCGAGGCGCGTGATGCGACGTTGGATGTGCCCAAATTGATCCTGCCGTCCTTACAGGTGAACATGCGCGCAGGCGACGTCCCCAAAACCAAAGACGGCAAACCCATGCTGAAAGTGCCCGTCAATGCCATCTGACGTGGTGCAGGACGAACAATCCCAAAGGAGTTACGCCCATGGATATCCGCAAAATAACGGACCAGTTCTTTGTTGCGCCCCAGATCAGCGAGATCGATCTGGCAGCACTATCCGACAAAGGTATCAAGTCGATCATCTGCAATCGACCCGACGGGGAAGGTGCCGATCAGCCCACTTTCAAAGTGCTTTCACGAACCGCGCAAAAACTGGACCTGATCATGCGGTATATCCCGATTGAAGGGGGATTGGCAGCGATCAAAATGCAGTAAATTTCGGTGAAACGATGGCCGCATTGCCCAAGCCGGTTCTTGCGTATTGTCGCACCGAAACACGATCGGCCACGTTATGGTCGCTGGCGCGCGCAAACGACCTGCCCGTGGCAGACATTCTGAGCGCGACAAAACAGGCAGGCTACGACATGTCCGGTGTTGTCCGCCGGATCGCAAATGGCGGTAAGACCCCTGTTGATCAGGCGGATGTGTCCTATGATGTGGTTATTGTTGGGGCAGGGACCTCAGGCATCGCGATGGCTGCCAGCCTGAAAGCCCGCAAGCCCGGACTTGAGGTCGCGATTATCGATCCGGCTGACGCGCATTATTATCAACCCGGATGGACGATGGTGGGCGGCGGCATTTTTGACGCCGAAGACACCGTTCGCACGATGGGGTCGTTGATCCCGAAAGGCGTTCATTGGGTCAAGGCTGCTGTGGCCGCATTCGAACCCGAAAAAGATGCGGTCTTTTTTGGATGGATGCCGGGTGGTGAAATACAAACGCCTTGTGGTGTGTCCCGGATTGAAACTGAACTGGGCGGGTGTCGCAGGGCTTGTGGACACACTAGGCCGTAACGGGGTGACATCGAACTACCGCTATGATCTGGCACCTTACACATAGGAATTGGTGTCAGGCCTTAAGGAAGGTAAAGCGCTTTTTACCCAGCCGCCTATGCCGATCAAATGCGCCGGTGCGCCGCAAAAATCCATGTATCTGTCCGCAGATCACTGGACGCGGACAAACGTGATCAAGAACATCGACATCGAGTTTCATAACGCGGGCGGCGTGTTGTTCGGGATCAAGGATTACGTGCCCGCATTGGAAAAATACATCGAGAAATACAGCATTGGTTTGAACTTTCACCATAATTTGGTCGCGGTGGATGGGCCTGCCCGCAAAGCGTGGTTTGAGGTCTCGAAACCGGACTTACCCGTCGAACGCGTCGAGGTTGATTTCGACATGATGCATGTCACCCCGCCCCAGTGTGCGCCGGATTTCATTGCCGCGTCGCCATTGGCGGACCGCGCCGGTTGGGTCGATGTGGATCAGGCAAACCTGCGCCATAAGACTTATGACAACATCTGGTCGTTGGGGGATGTGATGAACGCCCCGAACGCGAAAACTGCCGCTGCGGCGCGCAAACAGGCACCGGTTGTGGCGGACAATATCATCGCCGACATCCGGGGTAGACCGGCTGTATCGCAATATGACGGCTACGGGTCGTGTCCGTTGACGGTTGAACGTGGCAAAATCGTACTCGCTGAATTTGGATATGGCGGGGCGTTGCAACCCAGTTTTCCCAGCTGGCTGATTGACGGTACGCAACCCAGCCGTCTTGCGTGGCTCCTCAAGGAAAAAATCCTGCCGCCGATCTATTGGCAAGCCATGCTTAAAGGGCGCGAATGGCTTGCCAAGCCTGAAAAACTTTAGATGCGCCCGGATCGAGGCTGTCTGATGGGCAAGGCAAAAGGGGCTGCGCAGTTTATCCCGATCCTTGATTGGGGGCGTAGCTATTCTAGACAGGCGGCGGTGAATGATCTGATCGCAGCCCTGATTGTGACGATCATGTTAATCCCACAATCACTTGCCTATGCGTTGCTTGCGGGATTGCCCGCCGAGGCGGGGTTGTATGCGTCGATCGTGCCGATCTTGCTCTATACCATTTTTGGAACCAGTCGGGTGTTGGCCGTCGGTCCTGTTGCCGTGGTTTCGTTGATGACCGCAGCGGCCATTTCAAACCTGACAACCAGCATGGATATCGGCTACGCGGCGGCGGCCCTTAGCCTTGCCGCAGTGTCGGGCGGCATTTTGATGGCAATGGGTCTTTTGCAGCTGGGGTTCATCACTGCGTCCGGTCTTTTGATTGCGGCCAGTCAGCTGAAAAGTATTCTCGGTGTTTCGGCAAGCGGCCATACGATGCCAGCGTTGCTGTGGAATATTGGCGTAAATCTGCCGCAAACAAATCATGTTACTTTGGTGATTGGGGTGGCTGGGCTCGCTTTCTTGTTTTGGGTGCGCCACGGAATACGCCCGATTTTAGTGACGTTTGGCCTCAGACCGCGCGCGGCTGATCTACTGGCGAAGGGCGGGCCGGTGATGGCCATTTTGGTCAGCACATTTGTGGTTTGGAATTGGGACTTGGCCACGGCGGGTGTCAGCATTGTTGGACCCGTGCCCCAAAGTTTGCCACCTCTGACGTTCCCTGATCTATCGTTCGATCTGTTGTCAGCCTTGTTTGTGCCCGCGTTGCTCATTTCAATCATCGGGTTTGTTGAATCCATTTCAGTGGCGCAAACGCTGGCGGCCAGGAAACGTCAGCGGATCGATCCGGATCAGGAATTGATCGGGCTGGGGGCTGCTAATATAGGGGCCGCTTTGACGGGGGGCTTTCCTGTCACGGGTGGATTTTCCAGATCAGTTGTGAATTTCGATGCGGGGGCTGATACGCTGGCGGCGGGCGCGTTTACGGCCATCGGGCTGGCGATCGCCGCCCTGTTTCTGACGCCGCTGATTTATTTTCTGCCAACGGCGACTCTGGCCGCCACGATCATTGTCGCCGTGTTGTCCTTGGTGGATTTCACAATGCTCAAGCACAGTTGGATCTATTCCAAACGGGATTTCTGGGCTGTGATTGTCACGATGGTCTTGACTCTGGCGGTCGGGGTTGAGGCGTGTGTAACTGCGGGGGTCACGTTATCGATCCTGTTGTTTCTGTATGATACGTCGCGCCCGCATGTCGCAGAAGTTGGACGCGTTGTGGGGACGGAGCATTTCAGAAACATCAAACGCCACACTGTGCAGACCGATCCGTCGGTGCTGACCCTGCGAATTGACCAAAGCCTTTATTTTGCCAATGCGCGGTTTCTGGAAGAATACATTTATGACCGTGTGATCGACGACAAAGCCCCCAATCACGTGGTGCTGATGTGTTCGGCAGTGAACGAAATTGATCTTAGCGCGCTTGAAACGCTTGAGATGGTGAACACCCGTCTGGATGAGATGGGCGTCACCCTGTCGCTGTCCGAAGTGAAGGGACCTGTGATGGACAAACTAAAACGCGGCGATTTGCTGAAGCATTTGACCGGCGACCTGTACCGGTCGCAATATGATGCGTTCCGCGATCTATGCGACAATGACTGATGCAGCGACGAAGCGTTACGGTCCCTGCATCATGGCGGGGCTAATGCGCCAGAAGAACCTGCTGCGTGGTCTGTTCGGTCATCGTTCGGGTCGTGCCACCGAAGACAGCCTGCATCATTCGCGCATGTCCGTATGCCCCCAATACGATCAGATCGGCGCCTTGCTCATTAGCGCGATCCTGAATGCACTGTGCAACTTCGCGCCCACCTGTCGGAAACTGGGATACGGTTACGTTGCAGCCATGATGGCTTAGCCATGCGGCCACGTCAGTGCCAGGATCACCACCTTCTTTGTCGCGGGATGTGTCGGGATCAAAACACGCAATGATAACTTCGTCGGCCTCGCGCAGGTAGGGAAGCGCGACATGTACGGCCTTTGCTGCAGCCTCGCTACTGTTCCATGCGATGAAAACTCGTTTGATCGGCTTGGAAGGTGCGCCGTTGATGATCACGCCCACAGGGGATTTGAACAAAACACCGTGGGTGGCTTCTCGCATCACGCCAAGGGTGTTGTGCAAGTCGGGTGCGATGTAGGCGACATCGCAAACACGCGCATGAAGAGCGACAATATTTTTAATGTCGATGGTTGCGCACAGCAGGGATTGAACGTCTGCAGATGCACCGCTGTGCGCCAGAACCGCTTCGATCGCGGCTTCGCGACGGGTCAACTCCTTTCGCACGCCATTCAACGTCTCACCCCAGTTGTCAGGAATATTCATGCCACCGTAGGGGGGCGTGCCGTAAGCATAAACAGGCATCGCAGGGGCAGACCCCAGCATCAGACACCGCAGGTGAATGTCGCGCTCGCGCGCCGCCTCCGCATGTTCGGCGATTACGGTATCCGGTGTGTCGGGGTTGATCACCAGAAGTGTGGTTGTGTTCTTCATATTATTTCTCCGTCCAAAATGGGTGCGACGCGGATGCGCTGGGCCCGTTACGATTAGGATGACAGGAGTTTCAGATGTGAAACTGACATGGATCAAAAGGCGTTGGCCGCGGTTCGATAGCCTGGTTCTAAATTCCTCCAGTGAAGGTCTGCACATGAATTATAAGGACTATTATAAAGTACTTGGTGTGGCTCGAACTGCCGGTGCGGACGAGATAAAGAAGGCCTTTCGAAAAGGTGCGCGCAAATATCACCCTGATATAAATACAAGTGTGGACGCAGAAGCTAAGTTCAAAGATGTGAACGAAGCCTATGAAGTTCTGAAAGATCCAGAAAAACGCGCGGCCTACGATCAATTGGGCGCGGAGCCACCTCGCGGCGAGCGGTACCAAGCGCCACCCGGTTGGGACGCGGATTACGCGTTCTCTGAGAGCGGGACTGCGGGCGGCGATCAGGACTTCAGCGACTTCTTTGAGACTCTATTTCGACAACAGGCGCGTCCGTCCACCGGTATGCCCAGAGACAATCACGCAAAAGTTCAGATCGACATCGAAGACGCTTATCGCGGGGCAAATAGAACGCTAACACTTCGGACGCCCACCGTTGGCCCTGACGGACGGGTGACTATGGAGAACCAAAAAATCTCAGTCACGATCCCAAAAGGCGTTGCCGAAGGCCAGCATCTTCGCGTTTCAGGTAAGGGGGAGGCAACGGGTGATCTGTTTCTGGAAATCGCGTTTGCGCCGCATCCTATCTACCGCCCTGACGGGCGTGATTTGTATGCTGATTTGCCGATCACCCCTTGGGAAGCAGCACTTGGCGGGCACGCCGTCATGCCGACACCGGCTGGGAGGGTGGATATTCGTATTCCCAAGAACGCACGTAGCGGTCAAAAACTTCGACTGAAAGGCAAAGGTCTGCCCGGCGCGCCTGCTGGTGACATCTACGCTACTTTGAAAATCGTCAATCCACCGGTTTCTACACCGCGAGAGCGCGCATTGTTCGAGAACCTTGCGAAGGAGATTTCTTTCGACCCGCGTGCCCATTTTAAAGGATCATAACATGAAAAAAACAACGCCACGTAGTGACATTATCGATGCTTTGTCTTTGCATGATCTCTGCAGGTTTTGCGGGACAGAAGAAACCTGGGTCGTTGAATTGGTCGAGTTTGGAGTGATTGAACCCAAAGGATCAGTGATTGAGAAATGGCGTTTCTACGGTCCTAATATTGCCCGTGCCAAAAAGGCGAGCCGCTTGAGGCGCGATCTCGGGATTAATACCGCAGGGGTCGCGCTGGTTTTGTCACTGTTGGAGGAACGTGATGAAATCCGGCGTCGACTGGCGCGCTATGAATTTGACTGAACGGGGCGGGTCACCAGTCAGCATTTATTCGGGTGCCTGCGGTTCCGGCGATTAAGTCCGCCGCATCGCCTAACGCGCCGATGGCCGCAAAACCGCCCGTTGCTGTGACAAATTCACAGGCTGCCTGCACTTTAGGGCCCATTGATCCCGCTGGAAACGACATGCGCTGCAAATCCTGCGGGGTTGTCTTAGTAACCAGGGATTGATTGGGCGTGCCCCAGTTTTCAAAGACCCCTTCCACATCTGTCAGCATCAGATAGGCATCTGCACCCAGATCGCGGGCCAGCAGGCCGCTGGCGTGGTCTTTGTCGATGACCGCTTCGATGCCGATCATTGTACCGTCAGCGCGGTGAACAACAGGAATGCCACCACCGCCAGCGCAGATTACGACCACGCCTTGGCCCACCAGTAATCGTATCACGTCGATTTCCAGAATGCGCTTGGGACGCGGTGACGGGACAGTGCGGCGAAAATATTCACCGTCTTTGCCGATGCTCCAGCCGCGATCCGCACTTAGGCGGGCTGCATCTTTCTCGCTATAGACGGGGCCAACAAATTTCGTGGGGGACTGAAATGCAGGATCATCGGGGTCCACTTCGATCTGGGTCAAAAGTGTCGCGAATTTGGCGTCGGGCGTGTAGGCGTTATCCAGTTCCTGCTGTAGGACATAACCGATCATCCCTTCGGTTTCGGCGCCTAACACATCAAGTGGAAATGCGCCCCCTTGCATGGCCAGATATCCGACCTGCGGTCCATTGCCGTGGGTGATCACAACCTCATGGTCAGCCTCAAGCAACATGACGAGCGATTTTGCGGCCTTTCGGATCGTTGCGCGTTGCGCTTCACCGCTCAGCGCCTCACCCCGTTCGGACAGGGCGTTTCCTCCCAAGGCGACAACGATCCGCACCTAGGACCCCAACGTTGCAACGAGAACGGCCTTGATGGTGTGCATTCGGTTTTCGGCCTGATCAAAGACGATTGACGCAGGGGACTCGAACACGTCGTCGGTCACCTCCATTGCGTCAAGGCCGAAGGTTTCGCGGATATGCTGGCCGATTTCGGTTTCCGTATTATGAAACGCAGGCAGGCAGTGCATGAATTTGACGTGTGGATTGCCGGTCATCGCCATCGTCTCTGTGTTGACCTGATAGGGCATCAACAGCTTGATCCGTTCGGCCCAGACATCTTCGGGTTCGCCCATGGACACCCAGACGTCGGTGTAAACGAAATCGCATTCGGAGACGCCTTGCTGCACGTCTTCTGTCAACAGAATACGCGCGCCGGTTGCTTTGGCTTCGGCCAGTGCCGCGTTGACGATCTTCTTGTCTGGCCACAGGGATTTTGGCCCACACAGACGCACGTCCATGCCCAGTTTTGCAGCCCCGATGAGCAGGCTGTCACCCATGTTGTTGCCAACGTCCCCCAAAAAGCAGAACGCGATCTGGCCAAGGGGCTTGTCGCAATGTTCGGTCATGGTCAGCACATCAGCGAGAATTTGTGTCGGATGAAACTCATCCGTCAGCCCGTTGTAGACGGGCACACCGGACCACTGCGCCAGTGTTTCAACGATGCCTTGGCCAAAGCCGCGATACTCGATTGCATCGTAAACGCGGCCCAAAACCCGGGCAGTATCTTTGATGCTTTCTTTCTTGCCGATATGACTGCCTGAAGGTCCCAGATAGGTGACATTCGCGCCCTGATCGGACGCCGCGACCTCGAATCCGACGCGTGTGCGGGTTGAGTTTTTCTCGAAGATCAACGCTATTTCACGGCCCCTCAGGGTCTGTTGTTCGGTTCCGGTGTATTTGGCGGCCTTTAGATCGGTGGACAGTTTTAGCAGGTACTTGATTTCTTGCGGGGTAAAATCGCGCAAGGAGAGGAAGGACCGGTTTTTGAGATTGTAAGCCATGTGATTACTCCGATGCGTCGCGTGAAATGGGGCAGGTCATGCAGTGGCCACCACCGCGCCCACGGCCAAGTTCGGCTCCGCGGATGGTGATGACTTCGACGCCGGCTTTGCGCAGACGTGTGTTGGTTTGGACGTTGCGGTCGTAGGCCAGCACGACACCGGGTTCGAGCGCGACCACGTTGTTGCCATCGTCCCACTGTTCGCGCTCTTGCTCGAAACTGTCGCCGCCTGTGCCGATGATGCGGAGCTTCGGGATGTTCAGAGCCTCTTGGACGACTTCGAAGATTGTGTTGTCTTCTTCGACGACGGATAGTGCGTGTTTTTCATCGGGATAGAGCGAATAGCATTTAATCGCGTCGGCCACCTGCGTGAAGCTGGTGACAAGATCACGGTCGCAAAACGAAAAAACCGTATCGAGGTGCATCGCGGCGCGCGACGGCGGCATCTGGCAGGCGATGACCCGCTCAGCGACGCCTTGATCAAATAGCGCAACCGCCAGTTGGCCGACGGCTTGCGGTGTTGTGCGTTCGCCCATGCCGACCAGAACGCAGCCTTGTCCGATTGGCATGACATCGCCGCCCTCAAGGGTTGCGGGGCCAAAGTCCTGATCGGGATTGCCCCAAAGAACATCGGCCTTGCCGTCAAATCGGGTATGGAATTTGTAGATGGCAGCGGCGATCAGTGTTTCTTGTTGGCGTGCGGGCCAATGCATCGGGTTGAGCGTTACACCACCGTAGATCCAACAACTGGTGTCGCGGGTGAAGATCAGGTTTGGCAGGGGTGGTAAGACAAACCCGTTCGGCCCAAGGAACCGGCCGAACATACTATGCGGTTTGAAAGGCAGGTCGTGCACTGTAATGCCGCCTGTTAGAAATCGAGTGAGCGCGGGCGACGGCATTTCGTTCAGCCAGCCGCGCAATTCATCCATCATGCCGACACCGATGTGGTCTTCGGTGATCTTGCGATCCAGTAGCCATTTGCGCGCGTCTGGCAGATCGAGGATGTCGGTCAGAAGGTCATGCTGTTCCAACACCTCGACCCCACGATCCCGCATTTTGTCGCAGAAAGCGAAGTGATCTTTACGGGCTTCATCGACCCAGAAAACATCGTCAAACAGCAGCGCGTCACAGTTGGACGGCGTCAGTCGTTCGTGCGCAAGACCGGGCCGCGATACCATGACGGTGCGCAGTCTTCCGACTTCCGAGTACACGCCGAGAGGGGCACTCATAACATCACCGCGGCACTAAGAAGGGCCATGGACATCAACGACAGGATCAACAACAGCGGCCAGACGAACCGCAGCCATGTGTTGTAAGGTACGCGCCCGATGGCCAGACCACCGACGACCACGGCGTAGGTAGGGGCGACAAGGTTTGTGATGCCGATCGCGGTCTGAAACGCAGTGACGGCAAGGTCACGGCTAACGCCCGCAAAATCCGACAGCGGCGCCATGATCGGCATGGACAGCACGGCAAGGCCGGAGGTCGATGGGACCAGAAAGCTCATCAATGCCTCAATCCCGAACAGCGCGTTGATGAAGGCCACTTGCGACATGCCCGTGATCCAGCCCTCGAAGGTATGCAGGAACGTATCGGTGATGCGCCCCTGATCCATGATGATGACGATCCCGCGCGCCAGCCCGATCACAAGGGCGACCCCCAGTAGATCGCGCGCACCTTCGACAAATGCGTTTGTGAACACCTTTTCACCAAGCCAGCCAAGGGTGCCGATGACGATAGACGCCCCGAGAAACAGTGCCGACATTTCGGCCATCCACCATCCCTGTGACGCAACGCCCCAGACCATGACCACGAAAGTGGCTGCAAACAGGATCAGAATGATGATCTGCATGCCCGTTAAGTGCGGGTTTTCAGCGGGGGCGTGTTTTTGCAGAAAATGTGCCTCGTTCGCGTCCTTCATGTTTGCGACCAACGACAGCGACGGATCTTTTCGGACCCGTTCGGCGTAGCGCATGACGAAGGTGACAGCTGCAATCCAAGAGAGGCCGAGGATCACAAAACGCAATGTCATGCCTTGGGTGAACGGGATTCCAGCGGCATCTGACGCGATCGCCGTAGAAAACGGATTAATCGTTGACCCGATAACGCCAACGCCAGCGCCGAGCATGATAATAGCGACACCTGTTAGAGCGTCATAGCCGGCTGCGATCATAATCGGGATCAACAACACGTAAAACGCCAGCGTTTCTTCGGCCATGCCGTAGGTTGTGCCACCGGCGGCGAACAGTGCCATCATAATCGGGATCATCCACTTTTCGCGCCCTTCCAGTTTGCGCATCGCCTGCGCCACGCCAGTATTGATCGCCCCCGTAGCTGTTACGACGCCCAGAAAACCGCCGACGATCAGCACAAACAACGACACATCAATAGCATTCGCGGTGTAGGATGTCGGATCGTAAAAGCCCGCGATGGGTGCCATTAATACGTCGAGAAGTCCTTGGGGTGCCGCGTCGACCTGACTGTAAGTGTCGGGCACTGGAACGTCTTGGCCCAATGCGGCATTGGGCGCGCGTTGATATTCGCCTGCCGGAATAATCCATGTCAGGGCGGCCATCACCACCACGAGGGCAAACAGAATGGTATAGGCGGTGGGAAATCTGCTGGTCGAAGCAGGGTCTGGTGGTGAGGTTGGCGGTGTCATACGATCGTCCTCCTGAGGATTGGTTTCCCCAAGGAGACGATGACGTGGCATTCAAGCAGGCAATTGAGATTGCTCAATCGGCGGCTATTTTTTCAGACGCGCTTTGTATTTTTGATAGAATTTCTTGTTGATGTTAATGAATTGGGACAGGCGGCGCCCGATCCAACCCTCAGAATCGCGGGTCAAATAGATGTATCCTGTCAGGCTTGCTGTAAGGCTGCCGAGGCCGTTGACGATCAGATCACCCATCGTGTCGTCCAGCCCTGATTTTTGCATGTTCAGCCCGAAAAATACGTCCATCGTGTACTCAAAAACCTCCCATGTGGCACCGATTGTCATGGCAACGCAAAAGGTGATTGCGGCGATGGCGGACGGTGGGGCGGCAAACCTGTCGCCCTCGAACAGCATGAAGACCAGCAAGAAGCCAGTCAGCCCAAACCCTACGGCAGAGGATCCGTGAAGAGCCAGATCCCACCACCAGACCCGTTCATAAAAATCAAACGCTTCGCCAAGGAAAATGGAGGCAAAAAAGAACAGGGTGGTCGCGACTAAGAAGGGTAGGGGCAGTTTTAAGGACCACCGTGCCGCCAGTAGCGGGGGCAGCAGCGACAGGCCCAGAGTTACGAAGCTGACGAAAGCCAAAGACCAGCGCGCAAAGCCCAGTGCCACAAACCCCGCGATCAACAAAGCGGCCCAAAGCAACAGTATTTTGGGACTGGTGTTAGGGATCAATCGCATGGCCTGGTCGCCTTGGAGGTCTTAAAACTGGTCATCGCGATGCCTACCTTAGGGTATGTATGAAAAAACGATACGCATCGGCAGCTATAACATGCGAAAGGCGCGTGGTCTTGATCAGCGGCGTCGTCCAGACCGGACGTTGCAGGTTATCAACAGTCTTGATGCGGATGTGGTGGCATTGCAAGAGGCCGACAAGCGGCTAGGCGCGCGCCATCCTGCCATCCCCAGAAAAATGATCGAGGCCGAGACCGATTATCAGCTGGTTGAAGTTTCGCACAACGAAATCAGTCTTGGCTGGCACGGCAACGCAATTCTTGTGCGCAAGGGGATCAAAGTCATTGATGTGCAACGGATTGATCTTACGGGACTGGAGCCGCGCGGGGCTGTGCGTCTTGATCTTGCGGGTGGGTTGAGCGTAGTCGCCACCCATCTTGGATTGCGTCGTCGGGATCGCATCGTTCAACTCGATGCGATCTGTGCTGCGACCGCCGATTGCCGCCGTACGGTGATTGCGGGGGATTTCAATGAATGGTCCGCGCAAGGCGGGTTGGAACCTCTGGCGGAACGTTTCGCAATTCATTCTCCGGGCCGGACGTTTCATGCACGCCGACCTGTCGCTGGGTTGGACCGGTTCGCCCTGTCCCAAGGGCTGCATCTGCACGATGCGGGGGTCGTGCAGGACGCGCTTGCACGGCGGGCATCGGATCATCTTCCGATTTGGGCCAACGTCGCCGTTTACCCTGTGGTCGCTTAATTGCTGAACAGCACGGGAAATTTCGCGTCGCGTAAAAGCGCGTGTGACGTCGCCCCCCTAACGATGTCATAAGCCTTCGAATGGCCAAAGGCGCCGGACACGATCAGGTCTGCGCCTTTTTCGAATGCAGTCTTGTTTAGGACTTCTGCGATGGAGTCGCTCATTGGATCGCGGGTCTCCAAAGTTGTTTTAAGGGCATGGCGCGACAATATTTCGGTAAGGTCGATTCCGCTGTAATCCTTCAAAGCATCCTGTGTCTGGCGGCGGACGCGCGTGACCGTAACGGCGGCCCCCGGCAGGGTAACGTTCAACATATCGTGGGCTGCGCGCGCGGCTTCTTTGGTGTCGCTCCAGCCCAGTACGATGTTGTCGCCGATGTCAGGTCCGTCATAGTCCAGCGGAACTACGATAACAGGGCGGCCACTGTCACGGATAACGTGCTGTTGTGCGTGGCGTTGATCGTACCGCTCGCCGTCCTGATCCGGACGGGACATAATGACGATATCCGCCGCGCGGGCGCTTTCGACCATGCGCTCGCTCGCGGATACGGCCTCTGCGCGGACAAGGCGGAATTCGCTGGTGAAATCCTCAACAGCGGTGTGTTTCTCGAAGGTGGTCTTGATCGCCTCGGCGGCCAATTTCTGGCTGGCGTTGAAGCTGGCAAAGGCGGTGTCAGGAATGTGCATGGCTATTCCTGGATAGACCAATAAAGCCTCTAACGTATGCAAGCCAATCAGATGTGCACCATGTTTACGCGCAAGGGGTACGGCTACTTTCAGTAGCGTTTCTGCATGCTGCGTTGTCGTCAGACAAACGAGAATTGTTTTCAGTCCCATGGGTAAAATCCTTTGTATTTTGGATGACACGTACTGATCTGATGAAGACAGCACGACTGTCGTTTGCACGAACAGATGTAACGGGGGCTCCGCGCAGGAGATTGATTTCAGTCAATTGGGTCAGCGCGCAACGCTGTAGCAAGACCCCAAGCCGCCAGTTTCAGGGGAATTCATCATGAGAAGTGTTCAACTTTCATTCGCCGCTGCCGTCTTTGCGTGTTTGTGTGTTCCGTCTTGGGCGCAAAGTGAAACCCTCGAGAATGGTGGCGATACATTTATTGTCGCACCGCAGCTGAACCAGACAATTGACACATCTGGAGACACATTTCTGACTGCGCGCACCGCACGGATTTCAGGCGATACACAAGGTGATTTGCACGTGTCGGGATATGATGTGACCGTCAGCGCGGACACCGACGGCGACTTATATGCGGTCGGCGCAACAGTCGTTTTACAAGGGACGGTTGCGCAAGACATCACAGCGGCGGGTCTGTCGATCAGAACGGAACGCAGCGCACAAGCATCGGGCAACGTGCGCCTTTTGGGGAATTCGGTTTCGGTAGACGGGCCGGTAACGGGTGCGCTGTCAGTGGTCGGGCGCGATGTGATCGTGAATGCAGTGATCCTTGGGGATGTTCAAATTTTAGCGCAAACGCTTTCCTTTGGTCCGGATGCCGTTATCGAAGGGACTTTGACGTATCGGACCGAGGATCAGATGTTAGTGCCTGACCGCGTGGCCCCTGCGGAGCGCGTCACATTTGAAGAGGTGTCCGGCGACATGATCTGGGATGACTTTGAGGACTTCAAACACGAGTTCCCGGTCTTTCCAACAATTGCGTCGCTTCTGAAGGGGTTCGTTATTTCGCTGCTGTTCTTTATGGTGTTGGGGCTTCTCGTACTTGGTGTCATGCCACGACGCCTCGAACATTTGCGCCAAAGCATTGCTCGTGCACCGGGGACGTCGTTTCTGCTTGGTGTTGTCGGGCTGTCGATATTGTTTGGCATGGTTCCAATTCTGGCTTTGACCATTGTCGGCCTGCCATTCACACCCGTTGTTCTGCTGGCCATCGTGGTGGCATGGATTTTCGGATACGCCTTGGGCGCATATAGCGTTGCAATGCGGGTTTGGACCGGATTTAGCAGCGCGGGTGACCCAAGCAACATGACCCGTATTCTGGTGTTCGCGGCGGCGATCTGCGTCGTTGCACTGTTGAATTTCATTCCCTTTGTTGGCTGGGTCGCGAATTATACGCTGGTTTTGCTTGGCATCGGCGCGATGACCCGTGCGCTTTTCTTGTATTTTATCGGCAATCCCGGCCTCGCGTTGGATGTCGATATGAAACCGATCGAAGACTAATCACCAGATAGGAGAATGATCATGACTGCACAGGGCCTCGAAGTAATTGATCATACTGTTCACACGACCCACGAGTGGATAAACGAACTTGCCGGACGATTGGATTGGACGTCCAAGCGAAGCGCGCTGCGGCTGCTCAGGACGGTTTTGCACCATGTGCGGGATCATTTATTGATTGACGAACTGGCGCAGTTCTCCGCGCAATTGCCGCTCCTTTTACGGGGTATGATGTTTGAAGAATGGGTGCCAAAACACACCCCTATCAAAGAACGTCACGTTGGTGATCTTGACGATTACATCCGCACCCAGATGGGGGATACGGAGGAGTACCGCGGGCGGCCGGATGTCATCAAGGTTTTCGATCTGCTGAACGCGCGTATCAGCGCAGGAGAGGTCAACGACATTCGCGCCAGCCTGCCGTCCGCAATTCGCGAGATCTGGCCAGCGCCGTGAGGTTTGCAAAAAACGCCACAGGCCCGAAAGTCTGTGGCGCACAGTTAAATTGTAATCGTTAAATGAGAGTCGTTGAATGGAGCCGTCATAAAAATTTGTTGAACAGAAAGTCAGTCACCTTCGCCCAAACACAACCCGAGCAACGCCGTCGGGCGCAACACCACAATCGTATGAATGTTCTCGATTTCGATGATTTTGCTTTTGCGCAATTGTGTCAAGGTACGGCTGACCGTTTCTGTCGTAAGACCAAGGAAATCGGCAATGTCCGAACGGCTCATGGGAAGGGCGAAACGTGTATGGACGCCCATATCATCGCCGACCCGTTCAGACATGACATTCAGAAACGATGCGACCTTTTCGGCGGCTGATTTACGTCCAAGCATCATGAAATGGTCCTGCATTGCGCTAATTTCGCGCAGGGCGGCCTGAAGCAAAGCGCGATGCAACGGCGCGTCGCAGGTACTGCTTTCGAGGCATTTGCGTCGGTATGGCCGCAAGCGGGTATCAACCAAAGCATCGCAATCTGTATGATGATCACCGGCTGACGGAAAGCCGACGATATCACCGGGAAAGCCAAAGGAGATGACCTGACGCCTCCCATTAGACAAAAGCCGTGTGAGGCGAACAACGCCTGATGTGACCTGATAAAGCCAATCAACGTTATCGCCTTCGTAATACAGATAAGACCCTGTCTTTAGGCGCGTTTCCGGAAATGACAGGCAGGTTTTGGATAAAGGCGCCGTCGCTGTGACGGCCGCTGTGTGTTCTGTTGGCAGCGTGACGTACATCGGCGTAATCCTCCTATGTGTAAGGAGGCCACCTTGAACAGCAAAGGTATTCTACGTTACTGTTGTGATTGAGAGAATTGTATCGTTTTGTAACGCAGAGTATTGTTGTCCATAACGTTAACGACCTTGGCTAACACAGCACACCTCCATTTCGCCCGAAGGGGCTCAAATGACACCTCAGACCGTATTAATAGTTGATGACGATCCTAAGATCCGAGCCGTGTTGCGCAATGTATTGCAAGACGAAGGGTTCACCACGCTGGAGGCGGGGACGGCGGCAGAAGCGTTGGCCGCGTTGCAAACGTCGACAGTTGAATTGATCACGTTGGACATTCATTTGGGGGCTGACAACGGTGTGGACCTTGCGCGTGAAATCCGCCGCATATCAGACGTTGCGATTATTATGGTCACTGGCAAAGATGATGTGATTGACCGCGTTGTCGGGCTTGAGGTGGGGGCGGATGACTACATTACCAAACCTTTTCATGTGCGCGAAGTCATTGCGCGGACCAGAAGCGTTTTGCGCCGCAAGGGCGACGGGGGCGTCACCGGTGCCGGTGTTGTACAAGACATTCAGCAATTCAGATTTGATGGCATGACTGCGATCCCCGTCCGGTTGGAACTGCTAGATCGTGACGGTGCGCATTGTGAATTGACCAGCGGCGATTTCAAATTGTTGACTGTATTTTTGAATCGTCCTGAACGGGTATTGTCGCGCGATCAGTTGATGGACCTGATCGGAGGGGTGGATTGGTCCCCGCTGGATCGCACGATTGACAATCAGGTCGCACGTTTGCGCAAAAAGATCGAACGCGACCCATCCAGCCCAAAACTGATCAAGACCGTACGCGGAATCGGGTATACATTCGCAAGCCCTGTTCAGATCGCTCAAACAGCAGTCGACCCTGCCAAAAGTGCGTAGAGCCGTTCGGCCAGATCGGACTGGCGATAAGGTTTGTGTAAAATGTCAAAAGACGTTTCATGGGCGAAGGTATCGGTAACAACGTCACTGGCGTAACCGGACGTAATAAGCACCTTGAGCTGCGGGAATTCTTTGGCGATTTTCGCTGCAAGGTCATAGCCGTTCAAGACACCCGGCATAACCAGATCCGAAAACACGATGTCCGCCTGTGCGCCGTCTTTCAGCATTTGATAGGCGGTATCGCCGGTCCCAGCTTCAAGCGTTTTGTACCCTAGGTCACGGATGCGTTCGATGGACAGTTTGCGCACTTTTGAATTGTCTTCGACCACCAGCACCGTTTCACCCTTGCCGATATAGGCTATATTGGCCCCGCCGGATTGCGGGATGCGTTCACTTTGCTCATTTGACAAGGCAGGAAAATAAAGCCCAAAACTCGTGCCCAAACCCAATTCGCTATACAGCGTGATGTGGCCGCCGGATTGTTTGACAAAGCCGTACACCATTGCCAGCCCAAGGCCGGTACCGCCAGTGTTGAGCTTGGTGGTAAAGAACGGTTCGAACGCGCGTTTTTGTGCCTCTGGGGTCATTCCTTCACCGTTGTCGCTGACGGACAGGCGAACATAACTGCCGCGCTCCATGTCGATTTCTTGCGCCATGTATGTGTCGTCAATGGTCACGTTCGCTATGGACACTAACAGCTCGCCACCGGCACCCATGGCGTCCCGTGCGTTTAGGGCCAAGTTCATCAAAGCCGATTGAAGTTGAACAGGGTCAATCATGACGGGGCTTACGTAGGGCGCAAAATCGGTCTTGATGTGATAGCTCGCGCCGAGGGTGCGGTTGAGCATCTTTAACGTTTGTGAACAAACCTCGCGCAGGTCGGATTTCACGGGCTTGAGGTTCCCCTTTCGTGCAAAAATCAGCAATCGTGACGTCAAATCAGCACCCAGTTCCGCGGACTCCAGCGCGTCTTTGATCAGTGCAAGCTGGCGGTCATCCGCGCCGCGCATTTCCAGCAATTCAAGATTGCCGATGATGACGGTTAGTAGGTTGTTGAAATCATGGGCGATCCCGCCCGTCATCTGGCCAATGGCATCCAGCCGCTGAGACCGTGCCAGTGCGTCCTCCGTGGCCTTGCGGTTGGTCAGATCGTGCATGATCGCTACGAACAATTTCTGGCCATCGACTTCAGCATTGCCCACTGACACGTGCAGTGGAAAGACGGTTCCATCTTTGCGCAGCCCCTCGACATCGCGCCCGATGCCGATAATGCGGCGTTGTCCTGTTTTCATATACTGGGCCATGTAACCGTCGTGATGACTTGCCACGTCAGTCGGCATCAAGATCCTTGCGTTCTGTCCGACCAATTCTTCCGGACCGCGCTGGAACAGCTTTGTGGTGGCAGCGTTTGACTGCAGGATCGTTCCGTTTTGATCCGTCACAACCATACCGTCGACCGCTGCGGCAAGGATCGTGTCAAGTATCGCGCTGTCTTTCACGGGGTCGGTCATCTGCTGTTCCTTTGCGCCAGCCTGCCTAATGCTGTGCCTTTGGCGCAAGTCTCAATTGATATGGATCAATGGGAGGGAGACATTATCTGCCAGAATTCAAGACACCCAAACTGATCATGCTCAAGTGAAACCCATTGAGACATGCAGAACCCTCACAGGATCTCAGGTTCTAGGCCGTCTGGCCAGTTTTTAAGGAAGCAAAAGATGTTTAAACAAATCATTATTGGCCTCGACGGGTCCGAAATATCTAAGAAAGCTGTGCGCGTCGGATGCGAGCTGGCCAATCAATCTTCAGGCGGGGTGACGTTTGTACATGTGCCGCACGCCGAAACGGCAGCCTTTGTTGTTGGTGCCGTCGCGGGGTATCATGCGGCGATCACTAAGCCGTCTGTTGCCGAGATCAATGCCGCAGGTCAAAAGGTCATCGACGAGGCGCTCGAGATTGCCGCAGAGATGAACTGCGAAGGGGTCAAAATCCATATGCCGCAGGGCGATGCTGCAACTGAGATACTGGCCCATGCAGATAAGATCGGCGCCGATCTTATCGTAACAGGACGACGCGGCCTAAGCGGGATTTCTAGCCTCGTGTTGGGCAGCACCACCCAACGCATCAATCATCTGGCGAAATGCGCGTGTTTGTCCTTGGTGTAGTGCACCAGGCAAGATTCAGAACTGATGATTACCGAGCGGCCCGACCAAGTTGGGTCGCCTTTTTTAGGTGACGCCTTTGTGCCAGTCCTTTCGGATCTTCGGCGTTTCCCAAAATGCTCCAACCTACAGGCTTGATCCCACAGAATTTTAGAATGTTGCGATCTAGGCTGCGCAGCGAATGGGCCAGAAAGAACCACTTATAAACGAAACCCGGCATACCCATGGTGACGATAACGTGCGCGGACTTCCCTTTTAAGGCAGGGCGTTTCTGGGCGCCGTTGGTGTCAAAGGCAAAGCTGGGCCGCATCACCTGTTCGATCCATGCCTTCAATTTCGCAGGGATGTCCCCCATCCAAAGGGGGTAAATAAACACAATGTGCTGCGCCTTGCGGACCGCGGCCTGACCGTCCACGGCTACGACAGGTAGATCGCCGCTTTCCCAATCCACTGAGGATGTGATGTAGGGAATGTGTTGATGTGCAATCTCGATCCGGTCCACGAAGTGCCCGCTTTCTTGAGCTGCGGATTGATAGGCGTCGGCGATGGCGTGGCACAAATGGCCGCCGTCGGGATCGGGATGCCCGAGAACAATCAAAATGTTGGTCATAGTCAGAAAGCTCCGTTTAAAGGTCCATCGCCCGTTCGGACGCTTGCAAATACTGGATCAGATCAGTGAGTGTTATGACGCCGATCAGATTGTGGTTCTGGACCACCATGAATTTGCGTCGATTTGTTTTACTTATGCGCGCCATCAGATCCTGAATGGGCACATTGGGACCTGTCGAATTCTCGCCATTAAGGCCGACAAAGACGTCGCCAACCTGCGTGCTGCCCCAATGTTCACGGTCAATGCCCGACAGGACGTTGCGGTCCATATGGCCAAGCAGCACACCGTCCTCGACGACGGGAACAAAGGTGACCCCTTGTGCCAAAACGGTTCTATTGACGTAGTCCGCCAGTGTGATTTCGGGGCCAATGGTGATGGGGTCGCGTTCCATCAGGTCACGGACGGCCTTGTGATCAAACGCGGCCCGCGCCAAGTGCGATTGATAACTTGATCGGGCAGCCATAAGGATGAACCCGCCAATCATCATCTGCCAAAGGCCGGCTACCAACGCGCCACGAAACAGGGCCAAAACCCCCAGACCGATCAACACGTACCCCAAGATGCCACCGGATTTTGCGGCTGTTCTGGTCGCACTCAGACTATTGCCACTGCGGTGCCAAAGGTAGGCCCGCAGCACGCGCCCGCCATCCAGTGGAAAGGCAGGGATCAGATTGAACAGTGCAAGGATCAGATTCATCAACGCGAGATAGGATAGAACCAAAACCACGGGATCAGCCCCGGGCGCGGCCCCTGCGACGATGGTTAGACCCCAAAAGCCGAAGGCAAGAGTGAATGACATGGCGGGTCCGGCCAAGGCCACCCAGAATTCAACGACGGCGGATTGTGGTTCGGTCTCAAGCTCGGCGACGCCACCGAATAAAAACAACGTGATGTTTTTGACGGGAACGCCCAAGCGGCGCGCGACAACGCAATGCGCCAATTCATGGGCCAGCAAGGATGTGAAAAAACACACCATAGCCGCCAAGGCCATTGTCATGTGGGTGTTCGGGTGGGCATCGGGCAATACATTCGGGAAATACTGTTGTGACAGGCTCCAGGTGACGAGGGCAGCAATCACCAACCAGCTTGGATCGACCCTGATGGTGAAGCCGTTGATCGTGCATAGCTTTGTTGCGTTTGCAAACATGGGGCGCCTCGATTTCGTAATCGCATCCTACCCACGAATTTATCAGGATCGATTGATATCGCTCAAACCGGATCAACCGGGGTGGAACAATCCACCGACGCCGTACGCCAACAGCGCGGCCGTTGCCCCTATCGCGAGGGTCTCACTTCCCGAGCGCCACCAACTGGACAGGGACCAACGGCTTTTGCCGCTGCCAATCAAGAAAAAGGTGATCAAGGTCGCGCCAATTGACACCTGAAACGCGGATGGCACGGCCAAAATGAAAGGTAATAATGGGATTGATCCGGCAATCAGGAATGCCCCGAATGTCGCCAGTGCTGCGCGCATCGGATGGGGCTCATCGCGGGGCAATCCGTATTCATCCGTCAACATCAAAGCGATCCAATTGTCCTTGTCTTGGGCGATTTGATGGGTGGCCCGTTCCAGAACCTCGCCCGACAATCCACGAAATTCCAAAATTTGGCGCAATTCTTCAAGCTCGCCTTCTGGATGGGTGGTGATATGGGTTTCCTCGATCTGGATGATGCGGTGGCGGTCGTCCAATTCGGCCTTTGTGCCCGAATAATTGCTGGCGGCCATGGAAAACCCGTCGGCGATAATGTTGGCAATGCCAAGGGCGACGATAATCGTTGGTGACAATCCGGCCCCCTGCACGCCCGCGACAATCGCAAACGTCGTGACCGCCCCGTCGATCCCGCCATAGATCATGTCCTTAAGGGTACTGGTGCGCGCGCGCGCGGATAGGCGGCGTTTGATGCCTTCGGGGCTGTGATCATGCTGGTCGGTCATGGACCTGTTATGCACGGATGCTGACGCGGTGTGATTGATGCAGGTCAACCAAAGGGGTGATCCATTTGTTAGCGCTGGGGCATGATGATGCCCGAAACGACCTTAATTGAAAGCATGGCCGTTTTTGCGATGTGCGCCGCCGTGGTGTGGTTTTCGGGGGCGCGGTTGGCCTATCTGGCCGATTCATTAGCGGACCGGTTCAAATTGGCCAAATCCCTTGTGGGTTTGCTGCTTTTTGTTCTGTTCGCCGGCCGGATCGCAGAACAATCGGACCTTAGGGCTGTGTTTAATGGTGTGACGCTGTTGGCTGCGGCCACATCGTTGCCTGAACTCAGCACGAGCATCGCAGCCGTGCGTATCGGTGCCTATTCGACTCCGTATCAACAAAATAGGCTTGTCAGCATTGAGCGATGTCAAAAGGTGGGCTTTCGAGCGCGATAGGATGCGTCTGGTTCCCCACTTTAAAGGGACTGATGTCATCGAAGGATTATGAAAATGACGGCTAATCTTGGCAATTTTGATCGTGCGGTGCGCGTGTTCATCGGTTTGGCGCTTTTTATGGCTCCGCTGTTGAACCAACCAGCAATATGGTCGAGCGCGGGGCTGGCCTACGCCAGCATGGGCGTAGGCATTGTTCTGGCGTTAACGGCGCTGGTGCGGTTCTGCCCCCTGTACCGGATTCTGGGCATCTCGAGCTGTAAAATCTGAGAGCGAAGAGAATAGACACACGTATGGTTTTTGCACTCACCATTGGGTCGGTGATGATCATCGGATCTCTGGCGGTCGCTATCGCGTTGTTTGGCGTGGCGATGCGGCTGTTGCAGTGGATGGATGAAACCAATGCCTTCGGATATCCGCGTCTGTCGTTGGTGTTTGATCTCGGGGTGGCAATCCTGTGGATTCTTGTTGTTTTGACCTCAACGGTTTGGGGGTGGGCGGTTTTGTACATGGCTTTGGGTTTGTTCGACGCACTTGAGCCCGCTCTTTATTTCTCGGTCGTGTCGTTCACTACGGTCGGGTACGGCGATGTCGTGTTGGAACCAGGATGGCGACTGTTGGCGGGGATGACCGCAACGCATGGTTTGTTGATCTTCGGGATATTCACGGCGTTTCTGGTTGAAGTTTTCAGATTTCCTACACGAAGGCGCACCCGTTGATTTTCATCAAGTGCAAGGGCCAACGCGGGAGCTAAACTAGCGATAGCAAAAGATGAGGCACACCCATGATAGACTTTCAGCACTACAAAACCCTAATGTCCGACCGCCTTCAGGAGTTAGGCGTCAGGTTGCACGAAATCGATACAGAATTGAGTGTTCCAAAGCCCGCCGATTGGGAAGAACAAGCCGTCGACATCGAGGACGACGAAGTACTGGAGGGGCTGGGTCTGGCCGTGCAAAAGGAAATTGCCCTTCTTCAGCAAGCGTTGGCGCGGATCAAAAACAAGACCTACGGAACCTGCTTGAAATGCGGCGATCCCATTTCGCAAGACCGCCTGAACGCGGTTCCTTATGCTATGTTGTGCAAGACTTGTGTGAAACCGTCAGCGGTCTGACTTCGCTTTTTTCAAGGGCCCACAATGTGGAGATCGGTCCTATATTCCCTAACACAACCGTCGAGCCGACAATCAGGGCCATAGAGATGACTTGGGATGCCTGCGCACCCGCCAAGACCGCGCCGATCCATCCGCCAATCAGGCGCGCGATCAGGCGCAACACCACCAAAGCCAAGCCAATCAAACCCAAACAAACGAGCGCGGCCAGATCAAACGACACACCAGCCAAGATGAAAAACAAGATCATGAAGGGCAGCTTGATGTCTTCAATTTCATGAAACGCCTGTTTATGGCAGCGTGCAGGATTGACGATTAAGGCACCTGACACGACGCCTGCGATTTGATGTGTGTGCCACTGTTAACTCTCTAACAAGCCTGATGGAGATGTAACGGTTTCGCAGGCGGTTCGAATTGATGCCGATCAACGAACGCCGTCTTTGGACCTGATAAACATAAGTCTTAGGACATAAACCAAAGGCAACTATCAGTGTGACCCCCGACATCGCAGGTTTTTCTATCACGGCTGATCAGGCCCGACGTTTGAACAAACGTGGGGATCAGCATAAACATGATCATGGTCATGCCGTCATCATCTCCGGTCCAGCGGGGCAGGGTGGTGCTGCAAGGTTGGCGGCCCACGGGGCACTGCGGATTGGTGCGGGGCTTGTCAGTGTCTTTTGTTCACACCAAAGCGTCAGCGAACATGCCGCGCGTTTAGATGCCGTTATGGTCAAGCCCTTTGACGGCCAAAGCGGGTTAGAGGAACAATTGCTGGCGTTGAAACCTGCGGCTGTTTGCGTCGGCCCTAATTTCGGGTTGGGCGCTGACAGCCGATCCAAACTAATCCAAACTCTGCCGGTCCCTATCCCGATTTGCCTTGATGCGGATGCAATTACTTTGCTCGCACGGGAGCCGGATCTGATCCGTTCTTCAACCCAGTCACAGGTGGTTATGACGCCGCATGAGGGCGAGTTGCGGCGTTTGATACCTCATGCCTTTGATCAAACGACGTGTCGTATCACTTTGGCGAAGACCGCGGCGCAAGAGTTCGGATGTGTCGTTCTTTTCAAGGGAGAGACGACCATTGTCGCGCAACCGGATGGCTATTGTGTCGCGATAGACTCAAGGACTTTCAAATATGCGACATGGCTTGCGACGGCTGGGTCTGGCGATGTTTTGAGTGGTCTCATAACGGGACTGATGGCACGTGGCTTTGAGGCGTTCGAGGCGGCGGCGGTTGGCGCACATATTCACGTCCAATGCGCCGACGCCATTGGCCCCGGCCTAATTGCCGAAGACATTCCACATGCAGTCCCAAGCGTCCTAAGAAGGATCATTTCCAGCAAAGCGATTGATATAGAACAAAGACCGACGCCTTAGAATGTCTAGGCTTGCAGGGCATGGTGACTCCGTCAAATTGGGAGGCACATCATCCGACGTGGAAGATAGGAAGGGTTCCGAATGAAAGTCCTCATTATTTTTGAGACCGTTGAAGGGCAAACGCGCAAGATTGTGGATGCCATAGAACATCAGGTGCGCGCAGCGGGCCATGACGTTCGGCATTTTGATGCGTCTGACAAGTTGGCGGCCTTGTCATTTGACGGCATTGACAAGGTTGTATTGGCGGCGCCTGTCCATGAACGACGCCATCCAGAGGGTTTTGAGGTTCTGGTGGGTACAAGTCTTGAGGAATTGAGTGCACGAGACACGCTTTTGATCTCGGTTAGCCTGAAGGCAGCGTTTCCGGAAGGTTTGGAAGAAGCGCAGGACTATCTGGTCGAAATGGAAATGCGAACAGGATTTGAGCCCGATAAGGAATTGCTGCTTGCTGGTGCGGTACGCACGGCCAGTTACGGCTATTTCGAAAGCCAGATTGTGCAGAATGTCGCATTGAAGGGCCGTAAGATAGAACTGGTCGATGGCGTGTGTGAATTTACGGACTGGGACGCGTTAAGCCGTAAGGTGGATGCGTTTTTGGACTTATAACGTTCCGGTGATTGCTGAAGTTCAAGAGCAAGAATTGGGCTTGATCCCAAACGAACCAGTGAGGCTGCAGCATCTAGTTATGATTTGATGGGATCAAACAAAAACTGGGCCCTTACATTGCGGGTGCGTGTCCGGTGGTCGTCCTGACTGCGCCTGTGACCCATTCAGTAGTTGATCCCTTCGTCCTGCTGGATTTCTTTGTGAGCCTCTATCAGGGGTCGGAATCTTGACATAAGGGGGCAGGGTCGGACGTTGGTCACACCAGCCATTCCTGATCAACGCAGCTAATGACGGGATTGAGCCCTTGTTGGCCAATGCTGCGGTTTGATAGAATAGCTGACCTCAAGCAGAAGGCGGCCGTTCTCGCCGAGAAATGTAAGTTGAGCTGTGTGTCAATTCTGTGTTTGTGATCAAGATAGTCCTGCAGCGGGAAAAATCGTCGAAATTGCCCCTGACACTTTTGTGAAAGGGGCAATCATCCGAGAAACGCACTGGGGTTCACCAATTCGAGTTTAGTAGAAACAGAAGTCTCACTCAGGGGTTAATCCATCGTTTACACTTATAGGTACCTGAGGAGTAGCCTCTGCAATTGTCGGCTGCTCTACCGTTTTTACACCGCCAGCGCCGATGCTGAAATCAAGACCGCCACCGCTCAGGCCGTAGCCCAGATCAACCCCAATATAGATATCGTCATCCAGATAGGCAGCGCCCACTGTGCCGCGCCAAGACTGGCTACCCAGCACGTAGTCGACACCGACAGTACCAGCAAATTCGTCGCGCTTATTGTCAGAAAACACGCGCAGTCCGACAGCCGCCTGCGGTTGACCGCCTCCAAATCCCAAGGTCAATCCAAGTCCGACGGTTGGGTCGGCCAAAGCGGGTGCGGCGAAAGAAAGAAGAAGCGTGGAGAGCAAGACAATACGCAAATTGATAATCCTTAAGACGTTGAAAGCCCAAAATAGGGGAGTTATCTGGCGATCTATCGGGGCTTTCTGATGTAAGATCAATAAGAAATTCCATTTTGTACTCGAACATATCCGCTCGCCACGGTCCCAAACTGATGGTCCGCTGCTAACTCTATCAATGTCTACTTTTGGACTGACAGCTCACCATTCGAACAACCGCTTTGTCCGCACTGTGTGAGTTCGCATAGGAGGCAACGAACGTCTGCTCATCAACTCCTGTCCCAATAAAACACTAGTCTGTTTTGGGCAGTATACACTCCAATAGAATCAACAATTTACATGGCAAAAATCGGAGAGGGTTCAATTGGGACAACGCCAAGGGCTCTTATGTTACGAGTCCGCCCCCAGCTGGACTCGACCCCAGGAAGAGCGCGATTTGTTCGCAATTCGTCAACCGGGAGGAATGCGAGATGGATTTTGGCGGCTGACGCAGTATCATCGCGAAGGTTAGTGGTCTTGGCCATCATTTGAATCCGGGCAAATCATGGAAGACTTGTCGGAAGTTTAAGTCGGAAGACCAAACCCTGAATTGATGTGGGTCAAGTGGCGCGCAGATTTGGCTCTTCCATTTCCTCACCTAGTCTTCAGTACATTGTTAACGCAATTTGCGGATTCCGTGTGGTGATTGATGCAAGTCAATTTCGAACCAGCGCCATCTGTCAATCTTCGTCCATCGAACGACTACTAATGCCTTGAGTGACAGATCGCAGGGCTCCGGTGACGAATCTTTCGTACATTACGCTTTGTTCGGACATCCAGGTTTTCACTGTCAAATAGGAGAGAAAGCAGATGCCGACGAGCTTCGCAGCGACGCAGGAACATGCCGATACCAACACGTCAGGGATGTCGTCCTTCGCCTCTGTCTACCGAAATCCCGCCACACGGAAACCCACCTTGGATGCCCGGCTTTATTCCTACGCGCCCTTCGAGGAAGAAGGGAAAACGTGGCTGGCTATCATTGGTGCCTCAGTTGCACTTTGGCTGGTACCTGCGCTGCTCTTGACGGGGGTGCCAGTACACGCGCGGCCAGAATCAAGACAGGTGCCGCGTGAGTGCTGAAGGTGCAACCGACGTTACAACGGACGGACGCATCGCGGCCATCCGCGGCGGTGTTGTCGATGTTGTCTTCGATGGCCCGGTTCCGCAGATCCATGATCTTCTCTTTGCTGGCGACGTGGCGCTAGAGGTTTCCGCGCTCACCGGCGAGGGGCTTGTGCGGGCCATTGCTATGGCCCCCGTGCGCGGTCTGGGCCTCGGCATGACGGTTAAGGCGACAGGTGGGCCTATCATGGTCCCCGTCGGTGAGGGGGTTCTGGGTCGGATGCTGAACGTGTTCGGGGCGCCGATTGATGGACGCCCTGCGCCAGAGGCGGTGGCGTGGCGGTCCATCCACCAAGCTCCGCCAAAGCTCAGCGACCGTGTATTACAGTCTCAAATACTTGAAACCGGAATCAAGGCGATAGATCTTCTGTCGCCCATCGAACGCGGTGGAAAGACAGGGCTGTTCGGTGGGGCAGGAGTCGGCAAGACCGTCCTGATCACCGAGCTGATCAACAACACGGTCCAGCACCACAAGGGCGTAAGCCTGTTCTGTGGTATTGGCGAACGATCGCGCGAGGCCGAGGAGCTTTATCGCGAAATGGGCGAGGCAGGCGTGCGCGATAATACGGTTATGCTGTTTGGTCAGATGAACGAGGCACCGGGCGTGCGCTTTCTGGTCGGCAACACCGCGCTAACGATGGCCGAGTATTTTCGCGACGATAAAGGGCAGGACGTTTTGCTGCTCATTGATAACATTTTTCGTTTCGTGCAAGCGGGATCCGAGGTGTCAGGCTTGATGGGACGGATGCCGTCGCGCGTGGGATACCAACCAACTCTCGCTACAGAACTAGCCGCCCTCGAAGAACGCATAACCTCGACAAGCCGGGGGGCGATCACGTCCATTCAGGCGGTGTATGTGCCAGCCGATGATTTCACCGACCCGGCCGCAGCGCATATCTTTTCGCACCTCTCGGCCTCCGTGGTCCTGTCACGCAAACGTGCGAGTGAAGGGCTTTATCCGGCGGTCGATCCGCTGGCCTCAGCCTCAGTCATGTTGACGCCTGCAGTGGTGGGGCAACGGCACTACGATATCGCGCGCGGCGTGCGGCGCACTTTGGCGGAATACGAGGAACTGCGAGACATCATCGCGATGCTCGGCCTTGAAGAGCTGTCTTCTGCTGACCGCGCCACTGTGGCCCGCGCGCGTCGGCTGGAGCGGTTTCTGACGCAACCCTTTTCCACCACGGAGTCTTTTTCGGGGACGCCGGGCAAGCTGGTGCCGATAGCGGACACGCTCGATGGTTGCGAGACGATCTTGGCTCAGACAGAATTCGACCACCCCGAAAGCGCCTATTACATGATCGGGTCTTTGGACGATCTGGAGGGCGCGGCATGAGCATGGCCCAAGACATGAGCGTTTCAATGCGGCTTCCCACAAGCACTCTGTTCGAAGGCCGAGCAACGCGTATGACAGCTGTGGCCCAGAACGGTGCTTTTGGCATCCTGCCGAACCATGTCGATTTTGTCACCGCCTTAGTTCCCTCGGTCATGACACTGCGCATGGTCGATGGGTCAGAGGAAATTTTTGGCATCGACGAGGGACTATTGGTAAAAAAGGGCCATTGTGTCGTGGCGGCGGTGCTGCGCGCTGTGCGTGGCGATGATCTTCAGACCTTAAACGACACCGTAAAGACCAAATTCATCGAGATGGACGACGAGGAACGTCAGGCAAGATCGGCGTTCTCGCGTCTAGAAGCAGACGTGGTCCGGCGCTTTGCCGAATTGCGAAAGCCGCACCTATGACGCCCAAGCCGGACAAATCGGCCGAGGATATCGCCCGCCACGCAAAGCGGTTGAAATCCGCGCGCGACAATCCGGGACCAAGCCCACTGCGCGGTATCGGCACCTTTGGGATGATAGGCTGGTCAATTGCGGTGCCGACCGTTGGCGGGGCGTTTCTGGGGCTTTGGCTGGATCGGGTCGCGCCTCAGAATTTCGCATGGACTATCGCGCTAATCTTGGGTGGGGTCGTGCTCGGGGCCTTTATTGCCGCGTCATGGATTAACAAGGAAGGAGGCAACAAATGATAGTTGTGGATTGGAACGCGGTGGCGTTTGGACTGATGATTGGTGCTGCCATATCGGCGGTGTTTTTTGCTGGCCTCAGCTTTGGGATGCGCCTTGCGCTTCGAACAGAGCGACCCGTCAACATATTGGTGTTGAGCGCCATTGTACGTATCGCGGCTTTGCTAGGGATCGGTTGGGCAGTCGTCATCTTTTTTGGCCCCTTCGCTTTGGCAGGATTTGCCTTAGCGTTCTTCATCGCGCGCACCATAGCGACCGCAATCGCCCGTGCGGGTGTGCCTGCCGTGGGCGCGCCATGAATCTTTCACCGGATCAAACGATCATGTTCGAGGTATGGGATATCCCCATCAATGCCACGATATTTTATACATGGATCGTCATGGCACTGCTGACTGTGGCGTCGCTTCTGATTACCCGCAACCTGCGTCCGGATGTGCCGCCAAACCGGTGGCGGACAATGCTAGAGGTCATCGTGCAAGGGATCCAAAGCCAGATCGAAGAAGTCGCGCCTGGCCCATCGCGCCACCTGCTCTACTACGTGGGCACGCTGTTTTTGTTTGTCGCCATGTCGAACCTTTTGCTGGTTGTTCCGGGGTTCGAGCCGCCTACTGCATCGCTTTCCACGACCACGGCTCTGGCGCTGTCGGTTCTAATTGCCGTCCCATTATTCGGTATTACCAGCCAAGGGCTGGGTGGATACCTCAAGACTTACCTTCAGCCGTCGTTCATCATGCTTCCCTTCAACATCATCTCGGAATTCTCTCGGGGCATTTCGCTGGCGATCCGGCTCTACGGCAACATCATGAGTGGGGCCGTCATCGCGGCCATCCTGCTCAGCGTCGCGCCGTTCTTCTTTCCTGTCGTCATGGATGTGCTTGGTCTGCTGACCGGCGTGATCCAGGCCTATATCTTCGCAATTTTAGCCACGGTCTACATTTCCAGCGCGACAGCACCTCCCAAACCATCTCAGCCTGAAAAGGAAATCCCATGACAGACCTTGGCATCATCGCCGCCATTTCGATCTTTACCGCAGGATTGACCGTCTCCTTCGGAGCAATCGGCCCCGCGCTCGGTGAAGGACGCACCGCGTCATCGGCGTTAAGCGCAATTGCACAGCAACCTGACGCGGCATCGACCATCTCCAGAACGCTGTTCGTCAGCCTGGCGATGATCGAATCCACTGCGATCTATTGTTTCGTCGTCGCGATGATCCTGATCTTCGCCAACCCGTTCTGGATTGCCGCTCTCGCAGCCTCTCAGGCGACGGGAAGCTGACGAATGTCAATTGACTGGATCACTGTGGCCGCCCAGATCGCGAACTTTCTGGTTCTTGTCTGGCTTTTGAAGCGGTTTTTGTACCGCCCAATTCTGGATGGGATCGACGCCCGCGAGGCCAAGATCACCAACAGAATGCAAGAGGCTGTGCTTGCAAAGGAAAAGGCACAGGCAGCGGAACAGTTGCATTTGGATCAGGTCAGGGCGCTGAATGCCAAACAAGCAGATATGGCAGATGCAGTGCAACAGGAGGCTGAGACACAGCGCGACGCTCTCTTGGCTGATGCTCGCAACCGGCTGGAGCAAGAACAGGCCGCTTGGGTTGCCCACCAAGACGAAGAGTCGCGCAAATACGCTGTAAAATTGCAACGCGCGGGGGGCGGGGCCTTGCTGTCCTTGACCCGCAAGGCGTTGACTGACCTTGCCGACGAAACGCTGGAGGGCCGGATTGCCCAACATCTTGCCAAGGGGATCGCGCCGATGGTGGCTGACCTGCGTATTGCTGCAGGCAAGAGCAACTCGGCCGTGATCACTAGCAGGGATGTCTTGCCACCGTCCGCAAAGGACGATTTGATGAGCAGCCTTCAAACTGTATTCCCAGACGTCTCGGTTCAGTTTGAAACCGATGTTGATCAGCCTCCTGGCCTGGTTCTGCGCATCGGGGGCGCACAACTGGATTGGACGGTCGATGGGTATATCGACAGCTTGGGCGATCTGATGGACGAGCAATTGGCCGCTGGCGTTGACCTAAAGGTGGTTCCGAAATGACTAACGCGACTACAAACCTGATGTCGGACCCCGAGGCGCTGGTAGAGGCGCTTTTGGCCAGCCGGTCTCCGTCCCCGCGCCTCAGCGAGATTGGGCAGGTAGCTGAGGTGGCAGATGGCATCGCCATTGTTGCCGGACTGGAACGCGCCCTATCTGACGAGTTGCTGCACTTTGCCAGCGGCGTGCAGGGCATCGTTCTCGATCTGGAACCAGGCCGCCTTGGCGTTGTTCTGCTTGGCTCAAGCGACCGAGTGACTGTTGGTGAAAGCGTCACGCGCTCCCACAAAGTCGTCAGCACCAAGGTCGGCGCGGCACTTTTGGGTCGCGTTGTGGACGCACTTGGCAATCCAAGAGATGGCAAAGGCCCGATCAAGACCGATGCGACGCGACCGGTGGAGGCGGAGGCCCCCAAAATCCTCGACAGGCAGGCCATAACGCGCCCACTAGCGACAGGGAGCAAGGCAATCGATGCGGCCGTGCCGGTGGGCCTTGGACAGCGCGAGCTGATTATCGGTGACCGTCAAACTGGCAAGACGTCGCTGGCGGTGGATGCAATCTTGAACCAGAAGACGACCGGCGTGATCTGCATATACTGTGCCATCGGGCAACGTGGCGATGCGGTCGCCAAAGTCATTGGATCGCTGCGCAAGGGAGGCATGATGGGCCAAAGCATCGTTATGTCGGCAGGGGACGAAGACCCGGCGGGTCTCGCCTATGTGGCCCCTTACGCGGCAATGACCATGGCAGAGTATTTTGCAGGCCAGGCCAAGGACGTGCTCGTCGTGCTGGATGATCTGACACATCACGCGCGATCATATCGCGAGTTGTCGCTTCTGCTGCGTCGCCCCCCAGGGCGCGAGGCCTTTCCAGGCGACATTTTCTATATTCATGCGCGGTTGCTGGAACGGGCAGGGCAGTTCACCCAAGCCGCTGGCGGTGGTTCAATCACAGTCCTACCGGTGGTCGAAACGCAGGCCGAGAACCTGGCGGCCTATATTCCCACCAACCTGATTTCCATCACCGATGGGCAGATCTATCTGTCGCCGCGCTTGGTGCGCAAAAACCAGTTCCCTGCGGTGGATTTGGGCGTGTCGGTGTCGCGTGTCGGCGGGAAGGCGCAATCCAAGGCGTTCCGGTCCGTGGCAGGCAACCTGCGTGTGACCCTGTCGCAATTCGAGGAATTGGAGGATTTCGCCCGCTTTGGCACCCGGCTTGACGAGGCCACGCGCGCGCGGCTGACGCGCGGTGCAGCCGTCCGGGCGGCCTTGCGACAGCCTGAACGCGATCCGATCCCCGCCGTGGAGCAGTTAACTGTTCTGGTTGCGGCGATGGAGGGACAGTTCGATGGGTTGAGTGAGGCCGAAACTGCCCAAGTCATGACCGGCGTCCGGTTAGCCGCAGCGCGAGAGCTTGGCGATGTCGCCACCCGCATTGCCGAGAACGCTCCGCTAGCCGACAACGACCGGACCAGAATGGTGGATCTGGGTCAAAAGGCGCGCGCTAACTTGGGAGGGCAAGATGCCGCAAACTCTTGAAACCCTTGGGCGTCGAACAACCAGCATGCGGGGGATCCGTAGCGTTGTTCATACGATGAAAACCCTCTCTGTGATCAATTCTGCCCCCTATGAACAGGCTGCCAAGGCGATCGAGACCTATCGCGAGACCGTTTTGGATGGGTTGCATGCGTTTCTGACGGCATTTGGCCCGCTTGAGACGAACTCAACCGTCCATGGCGCGCAGGTCTTGATCGTGTTCGGATCGGATCACGGGCTGTGCGGAAACTACAATGAGTCGCTTGCGGACCATGTTGCAGGTCTACAGACCGAATCCGCCGATGGTCTGCCAACAGTTCTGTGCGTCGGGGCACAAATGGCGGACGCATTGGCGGATCAGCACATCACAGTTGACGAGACGTTTTTCCCGGCTGCTTCTGTTGACGGGATCGGGCGTTTGGCAAACCTGCTCACGCAACGCCTGGAAGCGATCCGTAAGACGGTCCATCCACACGATTTAGTAGTATCGCTGGCTTATGTCACTCAGGACGGCATGACGGGACAAGGGCCAGTGGTTGCTGCCCTGCTTCCGCTCGACAAAGGGTTGCTGGCCGCTCTTTCGGCAAAGCCCTGGGTGTCACGCAGTCGGCCGTTCTTTTCGATGCCCGCCAACGATCTCTTTACGGCATTGGTGCGGAGTTATCTCTTTGCCACACTGTTCGGCGCGATTGCCGAGGCGTTGATGACCGAAAATTCCGCACGGTTGGCACTGATGCAGCAGGCTGAAAGATCGGTGGACGAAAGGTTGGATGACCTCGGAGCAGAAACACGCGCTGTGCGGCAAGATGAAATCACGACGGAACTTCTAGACGTGATCATCGGGTTCGAAGCGCTGAAGAAAGATAAGACTGCGGCAAGCCTGCGAAGTGCACGACCATCAGACACCTAAACGGCACCCCCAGAAAATGCCTCGGATGGCGCACACCAACAAAAGCATTCAGGGAAGAACTGATGGAACTAAGACAGCCGAACTTGTCGCAACGACCCTTGAGGTTCCAGAGGTAACTATTGGCCGGGTTGTTTGCGAGCAATATTCCAGAATCGTAGTTGCACAAAGGGAACGATGACGGAGGATAGATGGTAAAGTAGCCACACTTGAAGGCTCGGAGTAATCGCAAATCGATTGCGGTCCGCGCCTTTCACACTCAATTGTGCAATCGCCTCTGCAGACCAAAGCTTTGCTGCGCTCGTCATTTGTTTTGTCTCGACCGGTTTGGTCGCGTTCTCTGCCTCAAGCTGGGGCGTAACCGTATCTGGTGGATATTCCTCTGCCATCTCTGAGAACAAGACTGATCTTGGCTTAAAGCTTTCAAGAACCTCATTGAGTCGTCTGGAATATAGCTCTGCTTCTACAGGGTCTGGCGACAAAGATTGCCGAATGAATGATCCATAGGCGCTAACCGCATGTTTTGGGGCACGACGATTGTAGTAATAGCTGCCAGAACGACAAATTGTGTACGGGATGTGTGACACGGTGATAGCCTCCAATGGTTAATCTCGAAGGAATATCAATAAGATATCTGAATATAATGGTGCCCAGAAGAGGCAATCTTTCTCGCAATTTATCCATTCAATTATAGATACTTACGCCCTACCTTATGATCAAGAATGGCCCTAAAAGCGGTCCCGATTTATGCATCAGATCAGAGTGACGTTTTGTGGCTTGCTCCCAAAACCGGACGTTCGCAGAGCCGATGTCCTAGGTCTGCTATTCAAGCGAAGCTGCCGTTAACCGGACATGTTCGCAGGTCTGCTATCGGCCCAAACCGGATCTTCGTTCCCACCGTAGCGAAAGTCTTCTTTGAGCCCAAAGTGTCAATTGCTCCGCTGTGAGCAAAGGTCTGCTTCTCGGTTAAGAATGATTGTCGTCAATTTCGAAAACAGATCCAATCTGAGCTACTTGACTATAATGCAGCGTACAAAGTTACATGAATTTCAGGCCAACTGCCCACAATCTTCGCGGAACAATTGGCCTGAACGCTTTGAAGCGGGAGGGGACGTAAGATCAATCCAGTTTCTCCATCTTCGAGACCCTCCTCAGTTCTTCATTCAGCAGGCACGAACAGGGCCACCTGACGAGAGCCACAGGTGTTTGGGCCACCT
>JAGGNB010000069.1 GCA_017886375.1 Octadecabacter sp. | reverse complement strand
TGGCTGCGGTCCATTTACCACCGATCAGATGGTGGGCGACGGGGATGTCAAAGGGCGTCAGTGGCATGTCAGGCTTCCTCAAAATCAGGCAGCTTGGGGGCGGCGGCCAATAGGGTTTGTGTGTAGGGGTGTTGGGGGTTGTTGAAGACGGATTCAGTTGCGCCCTGTTCGACGATTTGACCGGATTTCATCACCAGAACGCGGTCTGTGACGCTGCGCACAACTGTCAGGTCATGGCTTATGAACAGATAGGCAAGCGGGCGTTTTCGACATAGGTCCGCAATTAAATCAAGGACTTGTGCGCGAACAGATACGTCCAGTGCTGACACCGCTTCGTCAAAAATAATCAAGTCTGGTTCCACGATCAGGGCGCGCGCGATTGCGATGCGCTGGCGTTGGCCGCCAGAAAATTCATGGATGTATTTGGATGCATCAGACGCCGACAAACCGACGTCTTCCAATGCGGCCGCAATGCGCGCTTCTGGGTTGTCGGGGGGGGAATCCAGCAAGTGCCAAGGTTCTGATACCAAACGCGAAACGCGGTGGCGCGGGTTGAAAGACCCGTAGGGATCTTGAAACACCACCTGCATTTTTCGCCGCACTATGAGGTTGGGTTTCTTGCCAGTAAAAACAGGTGCGCCGTCTAGCGTGATGGTGCCGCCTTGTACGTCCTCAAGCCCCAGAAGCGCGCGGGTTAGGGTGGATTTTCCACAGCCGCTTTCGCCGACCAAGCCGACCCTTTCACCGCGATCAATTGTAAAGCTGACATCGTCGAGTGCGCGAAATTTAGGGCGCGGACCGAACAGTGTATTGCGCGGCGCAGGGTAGTCACGCACGATGTGACTTGCGTGCACAAGCTGTACACAACCTGTATGTACAGGCAGGTCAACTTGATGGCTCGACGCATCAAACAGCGCGCGGGTGTAGGGGTGGCGCATATTAGCCAAAAGATCGGGCGTCGGCGCGGATTCCACGACGCGGCCTTTTTGCATGACGACGATGTGGTCGGCAACGTCCGCGACAACAGCCAGATCGTGGGTGATCAGCAAAAGCCCCATGTCAAATTCACGCACGAGGTCTTTGAGAAGCGTCAGAATGTTGGCCTGCGTCGTTACATCCAGCGCCGTTGTCGGTTCATCCGCGATCAGCAGTTTGGGGTGTTTCACGATGGCCATCGCGATGACGACGCGCTGGCGTTGGCCGCCGGATAATTCATGGGGAAACCGCGAAGGTGCAACATCAAGCCCGACGCGTTGCAACATATCGGCGGCGCGTTTGTGCGCCTGTTTCTTGCTCGTATTCTCATGAATGAGGATCGTTTCGGCCACCTGATCACCGATGGTTTGGACCGGATTGAGCGCGGTCATCGGTTCTTGGAACACCATGCCCATGGTGTTGCCGCGCATCTTGCACAGGTCGGGTTCCGACGTGGTCAGGATATCGGTTCCATCCAGCAAGATTTGCCCTGAACTTCGCGCACCGCGCGGCAGCAGGCCCATGATCGACAGGGCCGTCATCGATTTGCCCGACCCGCTTTCGCCCGTGATCGCGACGATTTCCCCGCGCTGTAGCTGCACGTCGACGTTGTGCAGAATGTCTGTGGTCCCGATGGTCAATGTCAGATCGCGGATGTGAAGCAGGGTCATGTTCTGGCAATCCTGATCCGTGGGTCGAGCCAGTCGCGCAGCCCGTCACCCAGCAGGTTGAGGCCGAGCACCATCAAGACGATCGCCATTCCGGGTATCAGTGCCGTGTGCGGCGCAATTGAAGTGAGCGTTTGCGCGTCTGCCAACATACGCCCCCAGCTTGCGGTGGGGGGCTGCGCGCCAAGACCGATGTAGGACAATGCGGCTTCGGCGAGGATGCCGAGGGAAAACTGGATCGTGCCTTGGACGATCATCAGGTTGGTGATGTTGGGCAGGATGTGTTCGATTGAGATGCGCAGGCTGGATTTGCCCGCAACGCGCGCCGCGAGGATGAAATCGCGTTCCCAGATCGGCAGGGCCGCGCCGCGCGACAGCCGCGCAAACACGGGGATGTTGAAAATTCCGATGGCGATGATCGCGTTGATCGCAGACGGGCCAAAGATGGCCGTGATCAGGATTGCGATTACAAGGCTGGGAAAGGCAAACACGAGGTCGTTGCCGCGCATGATCAATTCATCCAGCAGCGATCCGCGCCGCGCGGCGGCCAGAAGGCCAAGCGGGACGCCGATGCAGATGCCGATACCCACCGCGAGGACCGCAACGGCGATAGACGTGCGCGCGCCCAACATGATCATTGAAAGTATATCGCGGCCAAAGTGATCTGTGCCGAGCCAGTTCGTGGCGTCGGGTCGATGAAGTTTGTTTGGAATATCAAAGGACTGTATGTCGTAGGGCGTATATATAAACGACAGTGCGGCGAGGCCGAGGAAGACCAGCGTTAAGGTTGCGCCTATGGCGATGCTCCGGCTCATGTGCGGCTGCGCAATCGTGGATCAACGACGGCATAGGCCAGATCCACAGCGAAATTCACCACGATGACGACAAAAACTAACAGCATCACCACACTTTCTACAACGATCAAATCGCGGGCAGAAATGGATTGAAAAATCAGGCGACCAAGACCGGGGAGGAAGAAAATTTGTTCGATGATAATGCCGCCCGCCAGAAGGAACGAGAACTGCAATCCAATAATCGTGAGGACTGGGATCAGGGCGTTGCGTACCGCGTGCCGCCATAGGGCTTGGCGGCGGGTCAGCCCCTTGGCGCGGGCGGTGCGAATGTAATCTTCCCCAAGATTATCGAGGAGCGAGGAGCGCATGACGCGCGCAAGAATTGCCGCTTGTGGCAGCGCCAATGCGATTGCTGGCAGGGTCAGGGATTTGATCGCGAGCAGGGGTGTGTCCCATCCGGGAAAACCACCAGCTGAAAACCAGCGCAGTTTGATCGCAAAAATCAGCACAAGGATCATGGCGAACCAGAAATTCGGGATCGCAACACCAAGTTGCGTCGCGCCCATGATCGACACATCGCCCATGCCGCCGCGACGGCTGGCGGCGATGATGCCCGCAGGGAAGGCGATAATAGTGGAAAGGAACAGCGCGTAAATCGCAAGGGGCAGGGACACCCAAATGCGGTCGTTTACCAGTTCGGCAACGGGGGTTTTATAGGTCCATGAGATGCCAAAATCGCCCGTCAGCATCCCCGTGACCCAAGCGAAATAGCGCAGCGGCAGCGGGTCATTGAGACCCATTTGATCGCGCAGGGCCAACAGCGTGTCGGGGCGGGCATTGACGCCAAGCATGAAGGCCGCGGGATCACCGGGAATGACTTCGATCACTGCAAAAATAACGATGCTAGCTGCGATGAGGCTGAGGGTGAGCGAGAGCAGGCGCGACGCGATGTAGCGGATCATGCGCCGTCTGCGCCGCAAATGAGGGGGCGCTGCCCCGTCCTTCGGACTCCCCGAGATATTTTCGAAGCAAAGACGGGGGAGTCAAAGACTGGGGAAGACAACGGGTGTGGGGGGCAAACGCTGTGCCCCCCGTTGCTGCGTATCATTCGGACCAAGTGACGCCAGTGAGGTCCACGGCGGCTGTCGGCTGATTAAGCCAGAGGCCGTTCAGACCCGCCTTTGCGACTGTCGGCACAGCAAGCTGGAACAGGTAGCCGTTGACGTAATCTTCGGAGATTGTCGTTTGGGCATCTGCGAGCAATGCGCTGCGTGTGGTCGGGTCGGTGGTGGCGTTCAGCGTGTCCATCAAAGCCTGAAATTCCGGATTGTCGTATTGGAAGTAATACTCCGGATCAGCGTAGATGCCGATGTCCATCGGTTCGGTGTGGGACACGATCGACAGGCCAAAGTCCTTGCCGTTAAAGACCTCTTCGATCCATTGCGCCCATTCGAGATTGCTGATTTCGGCGGTGATCCCGACGTCGCGCAGTTGGCTTGCGATGATTTCACCGCCGCGCCGTGCGTATGAGGGCGGCGGCAGTTTCAGCGTCGTTGTGAACCCGTCCGCAAAGCCAGCCTCGGCCAGTAATTCACGGGCGCGTTGAGGGTTGTAGGTGCTGTTGGCGATCAGGTCGACGTAGTCGGGGTTGTGCGGCGCAAAGTGCGTGCCGATGGGTGTGCCATAGCCGAACATTGCGCCATCAATGATTGATTGGCGGTCGATGGCCAGTGACACGGCTTGGCGCACCAAGACATTATCGAAGGGCGGCATTTTGTTGTTCATCGACAGGATCGTTTCACCCTCGGTGTTGCCAACGAGGACTTGGAACCGCGGATCCGCTTCGAACTGCGGCAGATTTTCGGGGGCAGGGAAGCCGACAAAGGCGTCAACGTCTTCGGCCATCACAGCTGCGAACGCGGCTGTGGGGTCAGAGATAAAGCGGAACGTCGCGGTTTCGAGCGCGGCGGGCTGTCCCCAATAGCTTTCGTTGCGCGTCAGTTCCAAGCGGTCGCCTTGGACCCAGTCGGTGAAGGTAAACGCGCCGGTGCCAATCGGGTTTGAGGCAATGGTGTCAATGCTTTCTGGCGCAACGATCACTGCGTCACCCCATGCCATGTTGAACAAGAACATGCCGTTGGGTTGGGACAGCGTGACAGCGACCGTCAGCGGGTCAACGACAGTGACGTCCGCGATATCCGCGAACAGGCCTTTTTGCGCATTGATGCTGTCGTCGCTGCGGGCCCGATCAAGCGAGAATTTCACGTCTTCGGCGTCCATGGTGGTTCCGTCATGGAACGTCACGCCGTCGTGGAGCATGAAGGTATAGGTCAGCCCGTCATCGGAAATTTCCCAGCTTTGTGCGAGGCCCGCGACAACGGATCCATCTGCCATGAACCGCGTCAGGCCCTCAAACACATTCGAATACAGTACGGAATCAATGGCTTGCGCTGCACCACCCGTGGGGTCAAGGTTCGGTGGTTCCAACTGGATGGCGACGGTGATGCTGGTTTGCGCAGACGCGATGCTGGCCGTCAGAGCAAGCACGCTGGCAGATAGAAGTTTGGTAAAATGGGTCATATTGATCCCTCCTTGATTAGTCTTTTGGCAGCAGCAGCGCGGCCAGACTTCTGGCCATAACTTCTACGCTCACCATCATATCATCAACCCCGATATATTCATCGGGTTTGTGGGCCAGTTCCAGAATGCCCGGTCCGTAAGCGACACAGTTCTTCAGTTTGCCGATCCGGTCGATGTGTTTTTGATCATAGGTTCCGGGGCTGGCGACAAATTGCGCGGGTTTTCCGAGCACTTTTTGGATTTGCCCCGCAATGGTCGCGGCGATCGGCGCGTTGCGGTCGGTCATTGATGGCAACACGTGGTTTAGTTCCGTCAGCGCGTAGTCGAATTTGGCGCGGCTGGATTTGAGGCCGTCAAGAATACCAGTCACCTCATCGCGCACCATATCGAGCGGTTCTTCATCCAAGAAGCGGCGATCAATAACGATACGGCACGAATCTGGCACGCAGTGTGCGGGTAGGCCGGTGAAATCGTCCGCCTGTTCTTTTTGACCGCCGTGAATCGAATTGATGTTCATCGTCGATTGTCGCGCGCCTTCGGGAACGACGGGCATATCGGTGCGCCGCAGCGCCATTGCGGGAAACAAATCGGTTTCGAATTTGTCCAAAACGGCGCCCATGTGGCGCACGGCGCAATCGCCAAGAAACGGCATCGACCCATGCGCAATTTCGCCGAACGTTTCAATTTCCGCCCACCAGCCGCCACGGTGCCCAAGGCAAACGCGGTCTTTGTTCAGGGGTTCGGGAATGATGACGTGCTGGACTTTGGCCGGATCGAAATAGCCCTTTTCGGCAAGATAGGCGACGCCGCCGTAACCGCCGGATTCTTCATCCGCTGTGCCTGAAATCTCAATCGCGCCGTGAAAGTTGGGGTATGTTTCGATGAAGGCTTCAGCCGCGATGATCGACGCGGCAAGCCCGCCTTTCATGTCGCACGCACCGCGTCCGTAGATTTTGCCGTCAATCAGATCGCCGCCGAACGGGTCTTGCGTCCAGCCATTGCCGACCTCGACCACGTCGGTGTGGCTGTTGAAATGCACGCAGTCGCCCGAATGCGCGCCGTCGCGCCGCGCAACAATATTCCAACGGGGGTATTTTTCGCAATCACCGGGGGTGCCATGGGCGCGGATCAGTTCGGTTGTGAAGCCGTGCGCGGACAAGCGGCGGTCCAGATAGTCACAAATGTCGCGATAATTATCGCCTGGGGGATTGAGCGTCGGGATGCGGATCAGATCCTGCGTCAAAGCGATCAGGTCATCGCGTTTGTCTGCGATCCGCGCAAGAAGGGGGGCAAGGTCAGTCATGGGGCGAGTATTGGCGAGGGCACGCGGCGTCGCAAGGGGCGAGGTGCATTCGGACAAGGATTAGTGCGCGGGCGGGTCCGGTGCGCGGACATGGCGGTGCAACATGCCTGCCAGATCAATGCGCGCCCGAAGTCGCGCGGCCAGCAGAAAAATTCCCGCAAATTTCCGCTGGATCAAAAGCACATCCATCGGCAAGACAGGCGGTACGAACCCGTCCTCAAACAGCGCAAAGCCATCCCTTTGAAGCTGTTGAGGCAAGTCATCGTGACTGAAATCAATTGCCATTCCATCTTTGATTGCGCCAAACGCACGACGGATCATCTGGGCAATTTTGACGCAGTGGGCGTCGCGGGTGGAGGTGTCGAATAGCCCGATGTCTTGTGCGGCTTTCAGGATGTCATCCAGATCATCGTCCAACCCCGCGCGGATCAACGCGCGATATTGCTCGGTTACGGCCGGATCAATGGCGCGCACTGCCCCAAAGTCGAGCAGAACGATCTGATGTGTGTCGGTCTGGTACAAATAATTGGCGAAATTGGGGTCGGTTTGCATCAAGCCGAATTCAAACAATTCGCGAAACGCCAGATCAAGAAGGTTGGTGATGATCCGGTCGCGGACAGTTTGGCTGTGGTTTTCTGCATCCTCAATCGGGATACCAGTCACGTAGTCCATCGCGAGGATTTGTGGCGTGGACCAGTCTGCGTGCCGCGTCGGGACAACGAACTGCGGTGTATTGCCCAGCAGGGATTGAAACCGCATCAATTGCGCGCCTTCACGGGCATAATCGGTTTCATCGTGCAGTTGTTTGCGGCCTTCTTGCAGGTAGGGCGCCAGTTCAAACCCCTTTGGAAGCAGGCCCGACATGCGGATCAGCGCGCCGACGTTGGCCACGTCACTGTCGATGCTGTTGGCCACGCCGGGATACTGGATTTTCATCGCCAGATCGCGCCCGTCTTTCAGCTGGGCGCGATGAACCTGCCCGATTGACGCCGCAGCGATGGGCCGCACATCAAATTTGGTGAACGATTTCAACCACCCGTCGGGCCACTGCGCATTCAAAACCTGTTTAAGCTGCGCGGGGGGCATCGGGTGTGCGTCGTTGCGCAACCGCGTCATGATCTGTGCCAGTTCCGGCGGTAAAAAATCGCCTGAATCCATCGACACCAGTTGGCCGATTTTCATTGCCGCACCGCGCATTTTCGACAGCTGATCGGTGACGCGGGTGATGTTTTTTGGCGTGAGGAAGAGATCCTTCATCACGGGACGCTGGCCTTTGCCAAGCTGCGCGGCACCGTTCACCACCATGTTTCCCATAACGCCAAACGTCATCGCGCCCATGTGGCCAAGCCGCGAAAGCCGCCCTGACGGAATGGCGATTGAGCGATCATCGTCTGGTTTATCGTCCATGTTTGTCACCCATTCGGGCCCCTATTTGTAGGTTTCCCGCCGGTCGCCAAAATCGCGCACCCGCTTGCGCCATGTCTTGTAACTTCCTGCTTTCAGCGTGTCGCGCATCAGGGCTTTGACGTCTTTTTCACCAAGTCCGTATTCCGCCTGAATGGTGGCAAAACTGACGTGATCGGACAGCGCCATATGCACGATGTCGCTGATATGTTCCGGGCTGAGGTTGGAATTTTTTCGCATAATGTTCAGTTAGCCCCGCGGTCTGAGCGGTCAAACATTTTCGCCCCGATCAATGGCTTTGAAGAACCGCTGCGCATCGTCGCTGATCGCGGCGCGTTTTTCATCGTCCATGCGGGCGTAGGTTCTATAGGTCATGCCCATGCGCGGATTGCGGTTCAGTTTGGCTGCGTTGCGGTCCATAAAATCCCAGTACAGGTAATTGAACGGGCAGGCGGTCGGGCCGTTCTTGACGGTCGGTTTGTAGCGGCAAGACCCGCAATAATTCGACATCTTGTTGATATACGTCCCGCTGGCGGCATAGGGTTTGCTGCCCATGATCCCGCCATCGGCGAACAGAACCATGCCGGTGACGTTCGGCAATTCGACCCATTCATAGGCGTCGGCGTAGACCAGTAAATACCACTCATTCACCGCGTCCGGATCAAGCCCCGCGATCAGGGCAAAGTTCCCCAGCACCATGAGCCGCTGGATATGATGCGCGTAGGCGTTTTGTTTGGTTTCGGTGATGCATTGGCGCATGCAGTTCATCTGGGTGTCGGCCGTCCAGTAAAATGCGGGTAACGGACGTTTGGCATCAAGGAAATTCAACGTCTTATAGTCCGGCATTTTAAGCCAGTAGATCCCGCGCACGTATTCGCGCCAGCCAAGGATTTGTCTGATGAACCCTTCGACCGCGTTCAGCGGTGCGGTGCCGTCATGATAGGCGGCCTCTGCGCGTTGGACGCATTCAAGCGGGGCGAGCAGACCGCAGTTCAGGTACAGGCCGATATGACTGTGATACATCCAAGGTTCGTCTTGGATCATCGCGTCTTGATAGTCCCCGAATAGCGGCAGGCGGTCTGCTATGAAGGTATCCAGTGCCAGCAACGCCTGTTCGCGCGTCACCGCAAAATGAAACGGCAACAGGTCGCCGAAGTGATCGGCAAAATGTGTCTCCACAAGCGCTATAACATCTTGTGTGATCGCATCTTGGGGCGCGTGATACGTGTCTGGAACATTCAGCCCTTTGGCGGGTGGTTTTCGGTTTTCAGCATCAAAGTTCCACTGGCCACCCACCGGCCCATCGGGGTCCATTAGAACCGAATACTTGCGGCGCATGTCGCGGTAGAAATATTCCATTCGCAATTGTTTGCGCCCCTCGGCCCACGTCGCGAAATCAGCGGGGGTGCATAGAAAACGATCATCCTCGCGGATCGTGACCGGAAGGCCGAGCGTGTCTGACCAACGGGCCATTTCAACCTGTAAGCGGTGTTCTGCGGGGGCGGTGACGATCACTTCGGATATGTCGTGCTTTGCTGTCATGCGGGTCACTTCGCCCAGCAACGACCCAGAGTTTTCAGGGTCGTCGTATTTGACGTATCGGACGGAGGCACCCTGGTTCGACAGCTGCTGCGCGAAATGGCGCATTGCCGAGAACAAGAAGACGATCTTTTTCTTGTGGTGTTTGACGTATGTGGCCTCTGTGCGGACCTCACACATCAGCAACATGTCGCCGTCTGTGGCATCGTTAAGACTGGAAAGCGACATTGTTAACTGGTCGCCAAGGATCAAACGCAGCTTCATGGGTTGGATCGCCTACGTCGCGAGAGATTGTTATAAATTCTGTGCGCTGGCGCGTCTTTGCAATTGCTTTTCATGGCGTATGAGATGGCGTTGTACGGGTTAAAATCAACCACCTAAATGCTTACGGTTAATGCGGAGATGAGCGTTAAAGAGACTCTTTTGGTATTGCGCGAAGCTGGCGTTTAGGTGGCGTTGGATGATTTCGGCACAGGGTATTCGTCGCTGGCCCACCTGAAGAAATTCGACATCGGCTACCCAAAATTGATCGGTCTATTGTGCGAAACATGGGGGCGGACGCTGACTGTCAGGTCCTTTTTAAAGTGATTATTGTCATGGCGCATAAAGACTAAAAGTGATCGCGAAGGGTGTGGGAGCCGAAAAGCAGCGATGTCTACTTGACTCGTTCGGGGGCGATTATGCCGAAGGCTGGTTGTATTCAAAGGCGGTCACGGGCGAGGATGTGGAGATCATTTTGCAAAAGTAAACTGACGCGACGTTGCCGGTTTCCGGAGCCGCACTTACCCGCACGGGTTGAGAGACCCACAAAACTGCTATTAAGGGCGTGGCCGGAAGTTGCCGCTGGTCCGAAGGCTGACTTGGTGTCAGGCCTTGGCGGCATTCCGGAGCAGCGTTTCGTAAATTCCGATTAACGTATCCGCCTCTTTTTCCAACGTAAAATTTGCAACCACATGGCCGCGTGCCGCGGCGGACCAGCGTGGGAGGATCGCCGGATCGGACAATGCGCTGTCTAAAGCGATGCGCATCGCTGCGATATCATCGCGCGGGATCAAACGGCCAGTTTCTCCATCAACGATCAATTCTTCAAACGCACCCACGCGCGTGGCAATCACGGGCACGCCGCAGGCCATTGCCTCCAACGGGGTCAGGCCGAAGCCTTCCCAGCGTTGCGGCGCAATAAACAAATCCAGCGCTTGATACCATTCAGGGATGGCATCCACGCTCACCTCACCGCAAAAACGGATGCGATCGGTCAGACCCGCCGCAGAGATTTTATCTTTCAAGCCTTGCTCAAACGCGGTGTGATCTTTCGTGGCGCGACCAAGGATTATGCCTATGATATCAGGGTGTTTGGCCACATTCGCCAAAACTGCGTCCACAAATACGTCAGTGCCTTTTTGGGCGCGAATACGGCCAAAGCAACCGATCAGCCGCCCATCAGGCAAGCCAAGGCGCCTGCGCACGTCGCTTTTATCAGCGGGGCAGAATTGTGCGGGATCAATGCCATGGTGCACAACGGTGGCGGGCAGGTCTAAATAGGCGGCCCCTTTGGCGGATGTCGCAATAACGGCGTCCATGCGTGAAATCAGCCATTTGGTATAACCGGAATGCTTGCGTTGTGAAGCCGAGGTGAACAGCAGTTTCCAGTTCTTGCGCAGCACGACCTTAAAGCCAAGTCCCAACAGCATCTCAACATTGCGCCGTGCGTGCCAGACGCGCAGGGGTTTGCGGGCCAGCAAGGCGACGCGGTTCAAGGGGATGTGCGGCGTGTTTGCGGGCAATCCTGGTCCTGTGGCCTTGATTGCGATTTTGCGGGCTTGCAGCGGCACCAACCGCGCAATCGTAGCCGTGACACCTGACAGGCGTTTCTTAAGGTTCGGGGCAATGACAATCGGGTCCGTCATGGGCGAAAATCCGGTGCAATTGAAATCATGCGGCGTTGGGCGACGCCGACGCGGCACAAGGATCGCACTGCCATGCGAATTTGGCTGACGATACGGCGTTGGCGAAATCGGGTTTGTTGTTTTTTGGAGAACGCAGACACATCCGGTTTGGGCTGGCTAAGCGGTGAAGATGACACCTGAATGGGGGCGGGGACGCCGTAGATTTCGCATTGGTCAATCTGGATCGCGAGGGCGGGATCCGCCTGATAGCTGGTCAGGTTGTAGGCCGCACAAATCACCGCATCGGCCAAGCCGACTGGACGCGCCAGCAGTTTGGCGGCCCCATTGGGCCACAATACATAAGCCGCAGCGCCTGTGCGGTCTTGGTACAGACGGCGCAGGGGCAAGGAGGGGTCTGGTGTTTTGGCGACGTATTTGGCGCGATTGCGGACCTCAAGGCTGATATGGTCGTTGCCAGTTTCAGTCTTAATAGCGGTCAAAAATCGCGGTGTTTGCGCCGATAACAACGCGTCGTCTTCTAACACCAAACAAGGGTCGTCTTCCGCGGCAATCAGCGCCCATACGGATCGGTGTGACGCATACAGCGCCTTTTTGACGTCGCGCATGGGCCGTTCCCACATCGCCCAGCTTGGATCGTTGCTTGGTGGTGACAGATTGTCCGGTGTGATCGCCTCAAAGCGTTCATAAATTAGCCCAAGCCGCGTGAGTTGCGCATCTTGAAACGCCATCCGCGTCGTGGCCGAGGCGACATTGATCACACGAATTTTCAATTTTGCGGGCCGTTTTCAAACAGGTCCAGATATTGATCCACAATGCCACGCTTGGAAAACAGAGTGTCCAGTTGGGCAGAACCACCTTGGACCATTTTTGCGCCAAAAGCAGGATCGTCCTTGATTTTTTGCAGGCCCGCCACGAAGGGGTCTAGGTCATCAATATCGGTCAGCACGCCGTTACCACCATCGACCATGTACCATGACGGCCCCTCTGAACGGGTGGCGACAACCGGCACTTTGGCCTGCCAAGCTTCGAGCACCACATTGCCCAAAGGTTCGTGGC
>JAGGNB010000204.1 GCA_017886375.1 Octadecabacter sp. | reverse complement strand
ATGTTTTCACACCGCTGGATCGACATGTGCCAACGCCACGGGCTGGATGTTCATATCGTTGAAACCCCATGGGGTCACGGATTGCCTGCCACTGAATATGAGGCCATCCTGAAAGCCGATAAGAACCACACCATCAAAGTCGTGCTGGCCACGCACAACGAAACCGCAACGGGTGTGAAATCGGACATTGCGGCGGTCCGCAAAGCACTCGACGCTGCGGGCCACCCTGCGATGTTGTTCGTGGATGGTGTGTCGTCCATCGGATCAATGGATTTCCGCATGGATGAATGGGGCGTCGACGTTGCCGTCACGGGGTCGCAAAAGGGCTTTATGTTGCCCGCGGGTCTCGCGATTGTCGGATTTTCCGACCGCGCCATGCAAGCCACCAAGACATCCACCCTACCGCGCACCTTCTTTGACGTGCACGACATGCAAAAGGGCTACGACAACGACGCATTTCCCTACACGCCACCCGTTGGTTTGATGAACGGTTTGAAGCTGGCGCTTGAGATGATCGAGGACGAAGGTCTTGAGAACGTGTTCGCCCGCCACCGTCGCATCGCGACAGGCGTTCGCCACGCTGTTAAGGCTTGGGGACTTGAGTTGTGCGCCGTGTCGCCCGACGTCTATTCCGACACCGTTTCGGCGATTAAAACGCCCGACGGTTTCAACGCGACCGATATCGTAACCCGCGCCGCAGACAAATATGGTATGGCGTTCGGGGTCGGTCTTGGCGAAGTCGCTGGCAAAGTCTTTCGCATCGGTCACCTCGGCATGCTGACTGACGCGATGATGTTGTCGGGCCTTGGCGTCGCAGAGATGGTGATGGTTGACCTTGGCTTGGACATCAAACTCGGGTCGGGTGTCGCCGCGGCACAAGAATTCTACCGCCATGGCGTTTAAGCCTGACCCCAACGATCATACGAGGATACAGACAATGTATATCCCCACCTATCAAGACATGCTTGAAGCCCACGAACGCATCATGCCCCACATCCTGCGCACGCCAGTCCGCACGTCGGATTTCCTCAATGAGATGACGGGCGCTGATCTGTTCTTTAAGTGCGAGAACTTCCAGACACCCGGTGCCTTCAAAGTGCGCGGTGCCAGCAATGCGGTGTTCGGGCTGGACGACGAACAGGCGAAACTGGGCGTGGCAACCCATTCATCGGGCAACCACGCGTCCTGCCTCAGCTATGCGGCCAGCCGTCGTGGTATTCCGTGCAACGTCGTGATGCCGCGCACGGCACCACAAGCCAAGAAAGACACTGTCGCGCGCTATGGCGGGGTCGTCACCGAATGCGACCCGTCCACCACATCGCGCGAAGAAACATTTGCCAAAGTGCAGGCAGCGACGGGCGGCGATTTCGTGCACCCCTACAACGATCCGCGCGTGATCGCGGGGCAAGGCACCTGCGCGCGTGAATTCATCGAACAGACCGACGGTCTTGATATTGTTATGGCCCCGATTGGGGGCGGTGGAATGATCTCGGGCACTTGTCTGACCCTATCCAATCAGGCCCCGGAGGTGCAGATCATTGCCGCGGAACCCGAACAGGCCGACGACGCCTATCGCAGCTTTAAGGCGGGTTATATCATTGCCGATGATGCGCCCAAAACCATTGCCGACGGCCTGCTGGTGCCGCTCAAAGACCTCACTTGGCATTTTGTGTCCAAGCATGTCACCGACATCCTGACGGCTTCCGAGGACGAAATCATCGCTGCGATGAAGCTCACATGGAAGCATTTGCGCATCGTCATGGAAGCCAGCAGCGCTGTGCCGCTCGCGACGATCCTGAAAAACAAAGACCGGTTCGCGGGTAAGCGGGTCGGTATCATCATCACAGGCGGGAATGTCGATCTTGACGTTCTGCCATGGCTCAAATGAAGGAAACGCTGAAATGAACACGCACCCAAATTTTGAAGAGTTCGAGGTCGGCTTTGACATCCCCGCCAAGCCCGGCATGGATGAAGCGGATATTCAGACGCCTTGCCTGATCCTTGATCTTGACGCGCTTGAGCGGAACGTCAAGAAGATGGGCGATTACGCAAAAGCCCACGGCATGCGCCACCGCGCCCACGGCAAGATGCACAAATCCGTCGACGTGCTGAAACTACAACAAGACATGGGCGCCGCCATCGGTGTGTGCTGCCAGAAGGTATCTGAGGCCGAAGTGTTCGCGCGCGGCGGCATCAAGGACGTGATGATTTCCAACCAGGTGACCGAACCTGCAAAGATCAAACGCCTTGCCGAGATGCCAAAGTATGGCTGTCGTGTGCTGGTCTGTGTGGATGATCCCGAGAACGTCAAAAACCTGTCCGACGCGGCAGTCGCTGCTGGCACGCAGATCGAAGCCTTGGTCGAAATCGACTGCGGCGCGGGCCGTTGCGGTGTGAACACAACCCAAGACGTCGTGAACATCGCCAAACTGATCGACGCGGCACCAGGGCTGAAATTTGCGGGCATCCAAGCCTATCAGGGTGCGATGCAGCACATGGATTTGTACGCAGATCGCGAAGTGAAACTGAACGCCGCAATCGAGCAAGTCGGCGACGCGGTTCAAGGCCTGAAGTCCAACGGGCTGGCCTGTGACATTGTCGGCGGCGGCGGCACCGGATCTTACTACTTTGAATCTGCGTCCAACGTTTACAACGAACTCCAGTGTGGATCTTATGCGTTTATGGACGCCGATTATGGCCGCATCCTCGACAAAGATGGCAAGCGGATTGATGACGGCGAATGGGAGAACGCGTTGTTTATCCTGACGACAGTCATGAGCCATTCCAAAGCCGACAAAGCCATCGTTGACGCAGGGCTCAAGGCGCAGTCCGTCGATAGCGGGTTGCCATTTATCTATGGCCGTGACGACGTTGAATACATCAAGTGCAGCGACGAACACGGCGTTGTTGCTGACCCGAATGGCGTATTGAAAGTGAACGACAAGCTGAAACTGGTTCCGGGTCACTGCGACCCGACCTGCAACGTCCATGA
>JAGGNB010000223.1 GCA_017886375.1 Octadecabacter sp. | reverse complement strand
TGGATGACAGATCAACTTCTTCTCGGCCAAACTTTGCGGTTTTCAAGGGATCCATTTTCTGGCGATCCCGAAGCGGCAGCACATATCAGCGCGCGCGGCGGCGTGTTGGTGCGCGATGGGCGCATTGCGGCTGTGGGCGAGGCTGATGATCTGCGTCGTGACAACCCGACCGCCACAGTGACGGATCATCGGGATCACCTGATCACGGCGGGCTTTGTGGACGGTCATATGCACTACCCGCAAACGGCGATGATCGCGTCATGGGGCAAGCGGCTGATTGATTGGCTGAACACCTACACTTTCCCCGAAGAAATGAAGTTCGCAGACCGCGCCTACGCCGATGTTATCGCGGGTCGCACATTGGATTTGGCTTTGGCCAACGGCACAACCACATTGACCAGCTTTTGCACCATCCACCCCGGCAGCGTTGACGCCTATTTTGAGGCGGCCAATGCGCGTGGCATGGCCGTCGTTGGCGGTAAAACCTGCATGGATCGCAACGCCCCCGACGGGCTGCGCGACACCGCAAAGTCTGCCTACGACGACAGCAAGGCGCTGCTGGAAAAATGGCACGGCAAGGACCGCATCACCTACGCAATCACGCCCCGTTTCACCCCCACGTCGTCGCGCGAACAGCTGCATGCACTTGGCGCATTGTGGGCTGAACATCCTGATTGCTTGATGCAAACCCATCTCAGCGAACAGATAGATGAAATCGCGTGGGTCCGCGATCTACACCCGCAGGCGCGCGACTATCTGGATACATACGAAGCGGCTGATCTGCTGGGTGAACGTGGGTTGTATGGCCATTCCATCTACCTTGAACCCCGCGAGATAGATCGCTTGACTGAGGTAAACGCGGCCGTCGTCCATTGCCCGACATCCAACACCTTTATCGGGTCCGGTCTGTTTGACATGGCTGGCCTGAAAGCACGCGGCATCCGCACGGGGCTGGCCACGGACACAGGCGGCGGGTCTTCGTTTTCAATGCTGCGCACCATGGCCGCAGCCTATGAAATTGCGCAATTGCGCGGCACTGCTTTGCACCCTGCGCAATTGATGTGGCTGGCCACCGAAGGCTCCGCGTCGGCGTTGCACATGTCGGGACAGATCGGGTCACTGAATGTGGGCGCGATGGCGGATATTGCCGTCCTCAACCTCGCGTCCACCCCTGCAATTGCGCAACGATCAGCCCACGCCAATTCCCTGTGGGAGGCGCTGTTCCCAACAATCATGATGGGCGACGACCGCGCGATAGCTGCGGTCTATGTGGCGGGCAAAGCGGTCTAGCAGCCGCGCCCCATCATCAGCACCCACATATTGCCAACCCGCCCAAGCCCGTAGTCACGCGCATCAGACAACACGATGTTGCGACGGTGACCGGATGAGTTCATCCACTCGGTCATCACTTCGGCCTCTGATGTTTGACCAAAAGCAATGTTTTCCGCTGCGGCACAGGTGTAACCCGCAGCCCGTGCCCGTTGGCTAAACGACGACCCATTACGCCCGTCATGTGAGAAATAGTTGTTGCTCACCATGTCTTGCGCATGATCGCGTGCGGCGGCTGCAAGCCCAGCGTTGGCGGACAAATTGCGCAGTCCCCTTGCAGAGCGTTCTTGATTGATGAGTTCAAAGAATGTGGCCCCAGCGTTCACAGCGGCTTGCGGCGGATCGACCATCTGCGCCACGTTAGGGGGCGTAACTGTCTGACACCCGGTGAACGCAAACATCATCACGACCGCAAATCCAGCTTTTGACATATTAAACCCTCCTGCAAAAACCCTCTATTCTTGCAACTTTTGCACCAACTGTCCTTGTCGCGCAATCGCGCGCTCAAGATCAAAGCTTACCACACGGCCATCCGCCACGATTCTGCGCCCCTCGACAAACAAATCACGCACAGATGTGGGGCCCGCAAGCAAGAATGCCGCCACATCCCAAGACCCCGCACTCTGGAGCCCTGACACGTCCCAAACTGCAATATCCGCTCGTTTGCCAACCGCGATCTGGCCGCAGTCATCGCGGCCCAGAACCTGCGCCCCGCCGCGTGTCGCGATCTCTAACGCTTCACGCGATGACATGGCATCCGCGCCGTTTGCGACCCGCTGCAACAACATCATTTGGCGCGCCTCTCCGACCAGCGAACCGCCGTCATTGGACGCTGATCCATCAACTCCCAAACCCACCTTTACGCCCGCGTCCCGCATGGCCCGTACGGGTGCGATACCTGATCCAAGACGACAGTTGGAACAGGGGCAATGGGCAACGCCCGTTTTTGATTTGGAAAACAAATCAATCTCTTGACCGTCCAGCTTCACGCAATGCGCATGCCACACGTCCGGACCGGTCCAGCCCAAATCCTCGGCATATTGGCCCGGACGACATCCGAATTTTTCCATCGAATACGCGATATCTTCGTCATTTTCCGCCAAATGGGTGTGCAGCATCACGCCTTTGTCGCGCGCCAGAATCGCCGCGTCGCGCATCAGATCACGGCTGACCGAGAACGGCGAACACGGTGCCACGCCAACCCGCACCATCGCGCCCTCTGATGGGTCATGAAAGGCGTCGATGACGCGGATGCAATCCTCAAGAATGGCAGCTTCTTTTTCGACCAGTGAATCCGGCGGCAGACCGCCATCGCTTTCCCCAATACTCATCGCGCCGCGCGTCGGGTGGAACCGCAATCCAACGTCACCCGCTGCGGCAATCGTATCGTCCAGCCGCGACCCGTTCGGAAACAGATATAAATGATCCGATGTCATCGTGCAGCCCGACAGCGCCAATTCGGCCAGCCCGATCTGTGCCGAGATGTACATCTCTTCAGGCCCGAACCGCGCCCAAATCGGATAGAGCGTTTGCAGCCAGCCAAACAGCAACGCGTCCTGCCCGCCCGGAACAGCCCGCGTCAGCGTTTGGTACAAATGGTGGTGCGTGTTCACCAATCCTGGCGTCACGACGCATCCTGTCGCAAGGACAATCTCTGCCCCGCCAGCGTCCAATCCAACACCAATGTCAGCAATCACGCCGCCGCGGATCAGAACGTCGGCACCCGCCAACTCACGCCGCGCATCGTCCATGGTCAAAACCGCAACGGCGCCCTTAATCAAAACATCAGGCATTCGCCCTCCCTTCGATCCCGTTCGGTGAATTCAGTGCCGCCAGAACAGGTAAGGACGCGACAGTCCTAGACTAGCGGCGTTCTTGCCCGCCCATCAAGCTTTCTCTTCACATGTCGGCCGATAAATATCGGGGTCCGGGACGGGGCAGAGCCCCCTTGATCGGATTGGCGCAGCCGACTAAACTTGGCCATCGTTGATGCCTGCGCATGCAATGCCCCATTCGCAGCCGCCAAGGCCCGCCCACCCTCGGGGGGACCGCCGCGCCAGTCGGTGACAAGTCCGCCTGCAGCCTCGATCACGGCAATCGGCGCCTGAATATCATACGCGCTCAGCCCTGCTTCGATAACAAGATCAACCTGTCCTGCGGCCAACAACGCATAGCCATAACAGTCCATGCCATAGCGCGTCAGTTTACAGCGCTTCGCCACAGCATGAAATCCAGCGCCATCTTGCGCAGCACCAACCTCCGGAAACGTCGTCAAGATCGTCGCATTGGCCAATTCGGTTGTGGTTTTGGTTTCTAGGGCACGCGGCCCCAATGGGCCGACCATTTCAGCGCAGCCAAAACCGCCTTCAAACCGCTCACTAATATAGGGCTGATCAATGATACCGTACAGCGGCCCCCGCGCGTCGCGCACAGAAATCAGCACACCCCACGTCGGCGTGCCACTGATAAATCCGCGCGTGCCGTCAATCGGGTCAAGCACCCATTGCAATCCGCTGGTGCCTTCGCTGATCCCGAATTCCTCACCCAAGATTCCGTCCGCGGGGCGCAGGTCCGCCAAAACTGCCCGCATGGCTTGCTCCGCGGCGCGATCAGCTTCTGTGACGGGGTCAAACCCAGAAGCGTCCTTATTGTCAGACACAAGACCCGACCGGAACAGCGGCAGGATCACATCGCGCGCGGCGTCGGCCATAACATGGGCACAGGTCCGCAGCGCGGCCTGTTCATCTGACGTCAGGGATATATTCGAAAGGGTCATCACACGCGCCTTTGGCCAAACTCTACCCGCTGCGGTAGCCGCGGTGGTGGCCAAAGGTCAAGTGGAATGGCTTGGCTAAATCAAGCGGGCCTACGCCGCTTCGCTCAACACACGGGCAAGGTCGAACAGACGGCGGCGCTGGTTTTCGGGAATTGCGTAGTAGGACCGCAACAAATCCAAGGCTTCTTTGTCGGTCAGGATATCGCTGGGCATACCACCAATGTCCTTGCCAATCTGATTGTCGTCCAGACCTTCAAAGAAGAACGCAACTTCGACGCCCAATGTATGGGCAATGTCCCAAAGACGTGACGCGCTGACGCGATTCATGCCGGTTTCATATTTCTGGATTTGCTGAAATTTAATGCCAACCTGATCAGCAAGATGTTGCTGCGTTGTGCCACTGACCCAACGGCGGTGGCGGATGCGTTTTCCAACATGAACGTCGACTGGATGCTTCATACTTTACTTTCTGTGCGCTTTATCGCTGGGTCTTGGCGTGCTAGGCATCGCCGCGACTGTCTAATTTTCCGGTGCAGTTTTTACCGCTCTGGTTCCTTTACAAACGATCCGACCTGAAACACGCAAGGGTTGTATCTAATACCCTATCCTTTAGGACAGGTGGCACTGTCTTTAGGAAAGGTTCGTTTGGCACGCCTCCCCAGAATGGACTGGGCCCCTGTTTTTATCGCCTAACACGCCCCTATAAATCCCTGCCAGAAGAACGCTAATAGATTGTTTCTGAAAGGGTAAAATTATATGAAAGTTCCCCATGCGCGCCTTCCAAGTCACCTCATTCGACACGCCAGCCACCTTAGTTGACACGTCAGCGATGCCACCCGCAGAAGGCGAGGTCCTGCTGGGCATCCAAGCCTGCGGACTCAACTTTGCGGACCTGTTGATGGCAAATGGCACCTATCAGGACACTCCCACCCCACCCTTCACCTTGGGAATGGAAGTTTGCGGCACGGTTCTGGCCCTTGGCGCTGGCGTGACGACCCCCGCACTTGGTGCGCGGGTCGCGGTGTTTGGCGGCCAAGGCGGGCTCGCCGATCAGGGTGTTTTTCCGGCCGCCCTGTGCCGTGAAGTCCCCGACACGATGACGTCCGAAATCGCCGCAGGGTTTCAGGTGGCCTACGGCACGTCCCATCTTGCCCTGACCCGCCGCGCCAAGCTGCAGGCAGGGGAGACGCTGTTGGTTATGGGGGCGGCAGGTGGCGTTGGCCTGACGGCTGTGGAAATCGGCAAAGCCATGGGCGCGACTGTTATTGGTGTCGCGCGAGGAGCGGCAAAAATGGCCGTGGCCAAGGCCGCAGGTGCGGATCACGTGATCGACGCCAGCGAAGATATCACGGCTGCAGTGCGCGCCTTGGGTGGTGCCGATGTGGTTTTTGACCCTGTGGGCGGTCCGTCCTTTAAGGCCGCACTCCGCGCAACCAACCGCGAAGGCCGGATCGTGATCATCGGCTTTGCAAGCGGCGACATCCCGCAAATTCCCGCAAATCACCTGCTGGTCAAGAATATTACGGTCATCGGGTTTTACTGGGGTGGCTATCTAAAATTCAATCCAACAGCGTTGACCGACAGCATGGGCGAATTGCTTGACTGGTACGCACAAGGTCGCCTTAAGCCCCATGTCAGCCACGTTGTACCACTCGATAAGGCGGCAGATGCGCTCGAGCTGCTGCGAAGTCGTAAAAGCACCGGTAAGGTTGTCGTGGCGCCCTAAGCCCTGACTTTGACTAGCACTTGCTCAGGCACTGCGTCGTTCCACGTCCGCGCCGGCCCATTCCGACAAGTAAGAATGGCGGATCATGTCATGCAGCGCGGCCTGAACAGGGTCATCTTTGGCCTGCATATACAGCACGATCTGGGTTTTTCCGGGATCAGGCAGCGCGCCATCGTGGGGCACCGGAGCCGTCTGGCGCGGGTACACGCCTTTGATCAGTGCGTGTACCGCAAGATCCGCGCTCACCACCGCATCAACCGCGTTATCAAGATCGGATTCCACCACCATCTGCCAATCGAACTGGGCTTGATCCAACCGTTTCAACACACCGGAACGAAAGATACAGTTCTTACAGAACGCGACGGGCAGCGGGCGATTGCGCCATGCGATGCCGTCCACGGCGCCGACCCAAACCAGCGGCAGTGTCACCAGTGATTCGCCCCCCGGACCGGGGTGCAATTCGGTCGTCACGATCGCATCAATCTCTCCGCGCCCGAACATTTCGCGCAGGGTTTTCGTGGGCGACGACACCAGCTTGATCTTCATGCGGGGAAAATCGGCAGCAAAGCGGCGCAAAACCGGCGGAATATAGGGATAAATGATGTCGTGCGGAACGCCAAGGCTGATTTCGCCTTCGTAGTTTTCTGCCGTCAACCGCCGCAGCGCTTCATCGTTCAGCGCTAACATGCGCCGCGCATAACTGAGCAATTGTTCCCCCTCCGGTGTCACCGAAATCTGGCGCGCAGATCGATCAAGCAGGGCTAAATTCAGGCTTTCTTCCAACCGTTTGAGCTGCATCGACACCGCCGACTGCGTCAGGTTGAGCAGCCCCGCCGCCTTTGTCACACCGCCCGCGTCCGCGACCATGACAAAAGAGCGCAGCGCGGTCATGTCCAGATTTCTCGCCATATCACTAATCCTGATGCTTCATCTATCAATCATTCATTTTCATTATGACGCAAGATCGTGGATATATCAACATATCGAATGAAACAGTGACATTGCATCACGAAAGGACAGGACATGACATTTACCCTCAACCCCGCCCACGCCCAAATTTCACGCAGCCGCGGCACCGCAAGATTGCCATCCATTACAACGGCTTTCACCGTGTGGACCCAGCGCCGCGCCTTGGCAAACCTTGATGATGCGCGTCTCAAAGACCTCGGAATATCGCCGCAGGCCGCCGCGATTGAGGCCGCGCGCCCGTTCTGGGACCTCCCAAAGCGTCTGTGCCAATAAACCGTCACAGCGGTCAGCGTATCATGCACAACAAATTTGCATACAAATGCGTGGATTAGCCTGCGGTTTCTCTTGAAATACAGATAAACCATGCCAATATCCTCTCCAAGGGAGTTTCAGCGGCCAGTTTTGGGCAGCCGAGGCCTGAATGTTTGAATTATATACCCTGGAGGGATGTACATGGCTGACTACAGAACCCCGCAAATGGGCGCCACCGTTGGCGTTCACACGGCGGAAATCGATGAGGGACTGCGCGCCCATATGAATAAGGTCTACGGGCTGATGTCATTTGGTCTGCTTATGACGTTCTTGGCGGCATGGGCGATTGGCACAATGACTGTGTCCGACGTGCCTACACAGTACGCAATTGGTTCGAACCAATACCTAACCGATTTGGGCGCAACGCTGTATCTTAGCCCGCTCAAGTGGGTGGTTATGTTCTTGCCACTGGTTTTGGTGTTCGTGTTTAGCGCGATGATCAACCGCATGTCAGCCGCCGCTGCGCAGACGTTCTTTTATGTGTTTGCCACCGCCATGGGCGTGTCGATCTCTTGGATCTTTGTCGCGTTTACCGGCGCATCTATCGCGCAGGTCTTTTTGATCACATCTATCGCTTTCGGCGGCCTGTCGCTTTGGGGATATACCACCAAGCGCGACATTTCCGGCTGGGGTGGCTTTTTGATCATGGGCGTTATCGGCCTGATCGTTGCGTCTATCGTCAACATCTGGTTGCAGTCCGACGTTATCGGCTGGGCCGTGTCGATCATTGGCCTGCTGATTTTTGCCGGTCTGACAGCTTATGACACACAGCGTATCAAGACGGACTACATCACGCACGCCGAACACGGCGATCAAGAATGGATGGATAAGTCTGCGATCATGGGCTCACTGAGCCTGTATATCAACTTCATCAACATGTTCATGTTCTTGCTGCAACTAATGGGCAGCCGCGAATAAGTTTTCGATGATCTAAGTTTTAGGGCCGCCCTTGATTAAGTTCAGGGGCGGCCCTTTTTCGTTTGGCTTAAATGTGCTGACCAAACGCAAAGCTAAAGATGGCGTTCCATTTCTATCGCGGGGAAATCGATTCCAGCCGCGAGGGTGATGCTGACGGGTCCGAGTGTGTCAAAGCCCATCGCCGCATAAAATGGCGCGGCAGTCAGGGTTGAAAGGCAGTGAAGACGGCGCAGGCCAATGTTTTCGGCGTCAGCGCAAATGCGGGTCATCAATGTACGCGCCACGCCACGCCGTGTGGCACGATCATCCGTGACAACATGGCGGATATGGCCAACACCGCGCGTGATGCTACCTTTGCCTGGTGGCGCTACAGTCCAACCGCCCGCCCCTAGCACGGCGCCATCCTCCTCAACCACATAATAGGTCCCACAGGCCACCAGCACAGGCTGTGCGCGACTTATCAACGGCACAGCCATCACAAGGGTCGATGGCGGGTAGTCACCCTTCAGCAGGCGCGGATAGGCCCGCGCCAAAAGCGCATCTACTGCGGCGATATCCCGCTTGGTGGTGGCGCGAATTTGAAACACCGTATCCTCCGACATCGTCAACTTGTTAACCTATGGCATGCGCGGCTGCGCCTTTGTGTGCCGCCGCGGTTTGGGTATAGGGCGAACTTTGTGAAATTGATGCAATCTTTCTTTGGCGCAGCGCCGACGTTGACCTCCGTTGCACAGGCATTGGCACAGGCAGAACCCGCCATATCCGCAAGACCGTGGCAACAGGTCAACGTGCGGGCCATCGGTGGGCTGACAGCGCTTGGGTTCGCTCGTAGCCGCGACGTCCTTTTGGTGACCTCGCAAAGCGGGCAAAGCGTCATGGACGGGACAACGGGCGAAATTATGTACCGAAATCGCGACGCAGACGGCTTGGATACCTCAGCGCTTAAAGGAACACGGCTGGATCATCCAGCAGACGAACGGTTCGACATGGTTGGGCTGTACGGCGGCGCGTTGCGGACGATGACCGACGATGGTTGGTCGATCGAAAAGATCGTCACACCCGCAGGTGTGCAATGTTTGCTGCAACCCCCAAAAGCATCCATTCATTTTGCCGATCCCAAATGGAACGGCCACGGCAAGGATGCGACGTTTTATTTGATGGGCACTGCGGGGGATGACATCCGTGCGTTCGGATTTTCTTGGACGGGCCGGATTTTAGCACTGGCGACGTCTGGCTCGCTTACGCTTTGGTCGCGCCCCGCCCCACTTTCGCTGTCGTGATCGCACAAACGAAAACGGGCCACCCTGTTAGGGTGACCCGCTAAAGTCGTCAAAGTCAGGCGATCTTACTTGATCTTACCTTCTTTGTATTCGACGTGCTTACGAACAACGGGGTCATATTTGTTAACAACCATCTTTTCCGTCATCGTGCGTGCGTTTTTCTTTGCCACGTAAAAGTGGCCGGTGCCCGCTGTGGAGTTCAGGCGGATTTTGATCGTGGTTGGCTTCGCCATGGGTTCTCTCCGATTTCGCGCAAATTATTGCAGCGATTAAATGCATCTGAAGCCCGCCTTCTAAGGGGTTGAGCGCCCGAGTCAACTGCAAACGGCGCGTTATACGCCTTCGGATGAATTCGCCCAAAGGTTCAGGCCCTTGTCATTGGCAAATTTGTCGATTTCGGCCAGCTCTGACGGGGTGAATTCAAGGTTTTGGGCAGCCCCCGCACAGTCCACGATCTGGGCCGGATTTGACGCGCCGATCAGCGCTGTGGTGATGGCTGCACCGTTCGATCCGTCGTTGCGCAAAACCCACGATATCGCCATTTGCGCCAAGCTCTGTCCACGGGTTTGTGCAATGGCGTTCAGCCCTTGCAATGCCGCGACCATCTTATCCGTGATGACGCCCGCATCCAGTGAGCTGCCCTTCGTGGCGCGGCTGCCGTCAGGAATTCCGCCAAGGTACTTATTGCTGAGCAATCCTTGCGCCAAAGGCGTGAAGGCGATGGACCCGACCCCGACGTCTTTTAGCGTGTCCTTTAATCCGTCGCGTTCGATCCAACGGTTCAGCATATTATAGCTCGGTTGATGGATCAGACACGGCGTGCCGAGGTCCTTGAGGATCGCCACAGCCTCGCGGGTGCGTTCAGAATTATACGATGAAATACCGGCATAAAGTGCGCGACCCGATCGCACGATGTGATCCAGCGCACCCATGGTTTCTTCCAGCGGCGTCTCGGGGTCAAAGCGGTGCGAATAAAAGATATCAACGTAATCGAGCCCCATCCGTTTGAGCGATTGATCGCACGACGCGATCAAATATTTACGGCTGCCCCATTCACCGTAGGGCCCCGCCCACATGTCGTAACCCGCCTTGGAACTAATGATAAGTTCGTCGCGATAGCCCTTGAAATCGGTGGACAAAATCTCACCAAAGGCGTCCTCGGCGCTGCCCGCCGGGGGGCCGTAATTGTTGGCCAAGTCAAAATGCGTGATGCCGTGATCGAACGCTGTGCGGCACATGTCGCGTTTGATGTCGTGCGGGGTCGCCTCGCCGAAATTGTGCCACAAGCCAAAGGACACGACGGGCAATTTCAGGCCGGAATTACCACAGCGGCGGTAGATCATCCGGTCATAACGGTCAGCGGCGGGGGTATAGGTCATTGTGGGGCTCCTTTTAGGCGGCAGAGTGTCGGAGGGTGCGACGGAGTGCAATACAAGGAGTGCCGTGACAGGCGCGCCAAAAGTTCTGAGCGTGTTGAAACCCCATCGCGCTGTAACTGCTGAGTGCGCAGTAAGTTGGCTGCGCCAACCCACTATTGCGCACCCGTACTTTCGACCCTTCGGTCGAAAGTACGCGGAGGATCTATAAGCCGGATTTTGTTCCTTTGGGGCCGAAACCCCAAATTCGATGACCATTCATCTCAAGCATATGTTGCCATATGCCCTCTAGCTGCCAACCCGGACCTGCTCGGATCAAGACGATCCTGCGCAAGTTACCCTGCACGCGCGGCCCCTATTTGGCATTGCTCCCGGTAGGGCTTGCCATGCCAGCGATGTTACCACCGCCGCGGTGGGCTCTTACCCCACCGTTTCACCCTTACCCTGACGCATGATCCATTGGCGAACCGTTGGTGCGACGGGCGGTCTGTTCTCTGTGGCGCTGTCCGTCAGGTTGCCCTGCCCGGGCGTTACCCGGCACCGTGCCTTGATGGAGTCCGGACTTTCCTAGATGCAAGTTGCCCCGCACCTCGGCCATCCAATCCTCCGCGTGAGGTTGCACTAAGAGGTGCGCCCGAACTTCGCAACTGGAAAACGCGTGGCCAGATCAGCCGCCAGCGCGCAATCCCAGCCATCCAGCGACCCAACGTGGCCCTGTCTGTGGCGCAGACGAAACGCCGACAGCAGTGTCGTGGCGTCAGTGTCTGCAGTGTAGCCAATCGCGCGGGCATCACGCACGAACGCATCAGCGTCGCACGTCACGGCTTTGGTTGCCGTCGCAGCGACCGCCAAACCAGACCGCACCAACCGCGCCCAATCGAAACGTGCACCGGGATCAATCTTGCGCCCCGGCGCGAGGTCGGAATGCGCGATCACGCGACTCGCAGGGATCGCCCAGCGGTCCATGATTGCAGGCAACAGCACCTCCAGCGCGTCCATCAACGGTGCGGCAAAGGGCGATGATCCGTTGTTTGAAAGTTCAATCCCGATGGAGCGTGAATTAACATCCGCGACCTCGCCCCAAGACCCCGCGCCCGCATGCCACGCGCGCTGATCTTCTGCGACGAGTTGAACCACATCGCCTTGTTCCGAAATGATATAATGGGCCGACACTTCGGCGTCTGGATTGCAAAGCCAGTCCCGCGCTGCGGCCCAATCTAGCATCGCTGTGTAGTGCAAAACGATCAGGTCGGGCACCGCCCCGTCGCGGCGCGGCCCGCAATTGGGCGACAAGCCCAACGGTTTAGTTGCCGGCTGCAATCGCGCGGAACGCTTGGGGGTCCCAGCCGCAGGCGAACCCGTCGCCGTCCGGATCAAGGCCCAAACGGTCGCGCTGGGGACCACCACGGCTGATAAAATCGCGCTGTGCATCATCGGGCGTGCGATAGCCAGAACAGTTGCGCTGGAACCTTGCTTCGGTCGAGAAACCCGTGCGATCAAACACGGGTTCGCCGCGATCATTGGGCGCTAGCAGGGCATATTGTACGATGTTTGGTCCGGCATTGCCTGACCGATCGGGCAGCGCTGTGGCTTGGATTTGTTGATATGCAGCGGCCTGACGCGCGCGGCGATCGGCGTCGCTTTCGATGCTTTCACGGCCGGCAACAGCGTCAAAGCTCTGTTCGTCGGAAATTTCGGGGTTAGACCGCAGAGCGGCTTGCGGTTGGTCGGGCTGTTGGGCGCC
>JAGGNB010000027.1 GCA_017886375.1 Octadecabacter sp. | reverse complement strand
AATGACAGGAGCCTCCGGCGGGAGTTTTTTGGCCAAGATGAAGCCTAAACCTAAGCGGTGAGTCGATTATCAAGGATGCCGATGATCTTGGCGGTGATGATTTGTGATTCCGGGTGGTTCGTTTCAAAAGTGACTTCGGTAAATTGTTCTGTGCGGCCCATACGTGGATTTTCCATCAAGATTTGATGGGTCTTACCCAGTTGCGCGCTAAGGTGCTTGGCAACCGCAACGTCACCTGCGGCGCGAAGACGTGCGGCGCGGGCTTTGATGTCTTTACCGTTGACGGCAGGCATCCGCGCGGCGGGCGTGCCTTGGCGCGGGGAATAGGGAAAGACGTGCAGCCAAGTCAGCGCACAATCATCGATAAGTTTCAGGGAGTTTTCGAAATGCGCCTCTGTCTCTGTCGGGAAACCGGCGATGATATCCGCACCGAACGTCATGTCGGGACGCAGTTTGCGGGCATCTTCGGAAAACTTGATCGCATCGTCGCGCAAATGGCGGCGTTTCATACGTTTGAGAATGAGGTCGTCGCCATGTTGGAGGCTCAGGTGCAGATGCGGCATGAGGCGCGGTTCTGTGGCGATTGCGCACAGAAGGTTGTCATCCACCTCAATTGAGTCAATCGAGCTGATCCGCAAGCGCGGCAGGTCCGGCACCAGTTTCAGAATACGCATGACCAGATCGCCGAGTTTCGGCAATGCAGGAAGGTCCGCGCCCCATGATGTCAGGTCCACGCCCGTCAGAACGATCTCGTTGTAGCCTTTGCCAACCAGCCGTTTGATCTGTTCCACCACGACCCCAGCTGGAACGCTGCGCGAGTTTCCACGACCGTAGGGGATGATGCAGAATGTGCAGCGATGGTCGCAGCCGTTTTGCACTTGGACATAGGCGCGGCTGCGTGTGCCAAAGCCGTCGATCAAATGGCCAGCGGTTTCTGTGACCGACATAATGTCGTCAACCTGCACGGGTTCGGTTTGCCCGATGAGATCGGGGGCCATGCCAGCCCATGTGGACGCTTGCATTTTTTCGGTGTTGCCGATGACTTTGGACACCTCAGGCATGGCGATGAACGTTTCGGGTTCGGTCTGCGCGGCACACCCTGTCACGATCAACGTCGCATCGGGGTTTTCGCGCCGCAGCTTGCGGATTTCTTTCTTGGCTTTGCGCACGGCCTCTGCGGTGACGGCGCAGGTGTTGACGATGATGGCGTTTTGCACGCCTGCCGCGCCTGCAAGCTCTTTCATCGCCTCGGTCTCATAGGCGTTCAGGCGGCAGCCGAGAGTTGTAAATTTTGGCGCGTTCATAGGAACCACACGCCACTAAAGACATGTGCGGTCGGACCCGTCATCCAGACACCATCATCGCGCCAATCGATATGGATTGTGCCGCCGTCCAGATCGATACGCACGCTGCGCCCTGTCAGTCCCCTGCGGTAAGCGGCTACAGCTGTAGCGCACGACGATGAACCTGACGCCAACGTGACTCCGACACCACGTTCCCAAACCCGCATACGAAGATGGTCAGGGCCAACGCGATGGGCGAACTGTACATTGGTGCGTTCGGGGTAAAGCGGATGATGTTCAATCAGCGCACCCATCGCGGCCAGATCAACAGTTTCGGCATCGTCCACAAAGAATGTGCAATGCGGATTTCCCATGCCCGTCGCCATTGGCGCACCGTCAATCGGTAGCGCATCTAGGTCAACATCACGTGCCAGCGGAATTTCTTGCCATGTCAGCTGCGGCTGGCCCATATTGATTGAGGTCATGCCAGCGCCAGCGTCGTGGGCCAGTAAAATGCCGCGAACTGTGGTCAATGTCAGGTCGGTTTTGGTCGTTTCGTCCATAATGTAGCGCGCAACGCAGCGCGTGGCATTGCCGCACGCCCCTGCAGTGCTGCCGTCCGAATTGTAAAAAGTCAGGTGCGCGTCGGCATCATCGCGCTTTGTTATCACAGCCAGCTGATCAAATCCGATACCACGATGACGATCCGCCATGGCCATCACAGTCGCATCCGTGACCCGCGCAACGCCGTCACGCGCGTCGATCACCACGAAATCGTTGCCAAGTCCGTGCATTTTCATGAACGGTACGCCGTAAGGGATGGTCTGTGTCATGTCGGCGCATATAGTTGAGCATCTGCGACTTATCCAGTCTTGCGACATGATTAGGGGTTGACCCTTAGGGCGGCTGTTTCTAAATGCCGCGGTGTGGGCCTGTAGCTCAGTTGGTAGAGCAACTGACTTTTAATCAGTAGGTCTCCGGTTCGAACCCGGACGGGCTCACCACTTTTCCTTTTATAAACAGACATTTATGTTGTTTGCAGTTGCCGTGTTTTTTACTGGCTCAACTGCCGGAGACTACCCCTTGATGCGGATGCCTGTTCTGGAGGCATAGTGGTTGGCGAAGCGTCGTTTCGTTGGGTAAGAGGCAGGAGGCGGGCGGACTGCCCGTCAAGATTAACGCAACAAATACAGTAATTTAGAGTTGAGGGGCGTAGTGGGGAGAAGTGGGCGAGTGCGATTTGTAATCAGTCGGTCCGCAGTTCGAACTCGAACCGGATCATCATTTTTATCGGTTTAGACCAATGCGCAATGACAACCTTGTAGCCCGTCATCGGTGTACACGTTGCTTTGGATCAGGCCGGCGCCCACAGCAAAGCTGATGGTTGAGGCTTCGTCACCGACATTGACCAAATATTCAAAGATAAAATCCGCGGTAACGCGGAGTTGTGCTCCATACTCGGGCCGGTCCCCCAGCGCGAAAGCATGGGCCAAGACCGCAACGTCGAAGTCCAGAACGTCTTTAGTACCGATGATAAACGCACCTGATTGGATGCGGAATTCAACTACTCGCGCAAGCGTTGGCACCGATTGCCGCCAGCGACTCCTTTACATGTAAAAAAATCCGCATAATATTTTACGGGTGTAAAAAAATGGTGACATGCGCGGGTCGTTGGTTATGGTAAGCGAATTGGAGATGGAGGAGCGACGAAATGATGAAGCCGCGTATCAACACTATGGGTGAATTATCCGTCGCGATCGGCGTGTCGCGGCCGACCCTTTCGCGCTTTTTTCAGGATCCGAGCCGCGTAAAAGCGGCGACCGTCAAACGCATTGAGGAGGGTCTGGAGCGGGTTGAGTATGTTCCGAACTTCTTTGCCACGCGGATGAATCGCAAGTCGACTGACATTATTGGTGTTATTATTCCCTACCTAAACGACTTGTTTTTCAACAAGTTGTTGGAGTCGATTGAGTTTGCGGCGATGGAGGCGGGTATGACCGTCATTACGCTGTGTTCGCATTCCGATCCTGCGATCGAAGCGCGCGCCGCAGAGACGTTCATGTCCATGAATGTAGACGGTGCGGTCGTGATGCCGCTGGGTGACCACAGCGATCAGAAAGTGCATTTTCGCCTTAAGTCGCGACTTCCTTTTGTCTTGGTGGATTCGCGTCCAAACACTATGCCAAACGTTGATTATGTGGGAACCAACCATGTTCAAAGTACTGGTTTAATTACCGAATATCTTTGCCGGGTCGGGGCCCCGCCAGTCTTTCTAGCGATGCCGAGGGGAACCAATTTCAACGCGCTGGAGCGGGAGAATGCCTACATTTTGAAATCCAAGGAATTGGGCTTTGCGCCGGAAATCATAGGAACAGAAATGCTCCAAGATAATTGGCATTTCGAAGATCATGGCGAAGCGGCGCTTGGGGCTGAGTTTGCGCAGGGACGCCTGATGGATCGGTCGATTCTATGTGCAAACGACCGTGTTGCGGTGGGGGCAATTCGTGCTGCGGCGCGGCACGGTCTCGTTCCAGGGAGTTCGACCAAGGGTGGGCTTCGCATTGCTGGCCATGATGAAAACCCGCTGTGCCCGTACCTAAATCCTGCGCTCACGACCGTGGCGCAGAACACGGATGCAATTGGTAAGAAAGCAGTTTCGAGGTTGTTGCAGATCATTCGGGGAAACGTCGAGGATGACACTCCCGAGATCACATTGTTTGACGGGTATCTGAAATTACGCGAGTCCGCGTAGCCTGAAATTTCATGCCGCAGTGCAGAAATTAGGCAATAAAAAAACTCTATTGACTTGGAGGTTCCGTCGCGGCACGCTTTACACGTGTAAAAGGGAGGACTTCAATGTCTATTAAAAAAACACTGCTGACCACTGCGGTTAGCTTTGGCCTAACTGCTGGCATCGCTGCTGCAGACGGTCATGCACCAGAACTAACAATTGCGATCGTCAACAACGGTCACATGATCAACATGCAATCCGTTGCAGAAGCCTACACCGAAGAAACCGGTGTTGTTCTGAACTGGGTATCGCTTGAAGAAGGCGTTCTGCGCGAGCAGGTCACGTCCGACACCGCCACCGGTGGCGGCCAGTACGACATCATCAACATCGGCATGCAGGAAGCACCAATCTGGGGCGCTGCTGGATGGATCGAACCACTGAACTTCGACGACTCCTATGACGTTGATGATCTGCTGCCAGCTATGCGCGACGGTCTGTCCGCAGACGGCACATTGTACGCCGCACCGTTCTACGGTGAATCGTCCATGGTCATGTACCGCAAGGACCTGACAGACGCTGCTGGCGTAACGATCGCCGACAACGATTCTTGGGAAAACATCACTGCGGCTGCCGCTGCGATGCACGACCCAGAAAATGATGTCTATGGCGCTTGTCTTCGCGGTAAGCCAGGTTGGGGCGACGGCATGGCCTTCGTAACAACAGTCGCAAACTCTTTCGGTGCAGCTTGGTTTGATGCTGACATGCGTCCAACACTAGACACACCAGAGTGGAACGCTGCGGTTACAATGTACGTTAACCTGCTGAACAACTATGGCCCTCCAGGTTCCGAAGGTAACTCCTTCAACGAGATCCTCGCGCTGTACAACGAAGGCAAATGTGGCCTGTGGATCGATGCGACAATCGCTGCTTCCTTCCTCGAAGTAGACGGCGTTGCATACGCTCAGTCACCAAACGCTGGTAACCCGGTCGGCGCCAACTGGCTCTGGGCTTGGGCAATGGCTGTTCCAACAGGTTCGCCAAACTCCGAAGCTGCACACGACTTTATCCAGTGGGCAACTTCTAAAGAGTACATCCAAGCGGTCGGCAACCACCCGGACTTCGGTTGGAGTTCTGTTCCAACAGGTACACGTGCTTCCACATATGAGATCCCTGAATTCCTGGCCGCTGCACCTTTCGCAGCAGCTGAGCGTGCAGCGATCGATTCTGCGGCACCAGGTGCGACAGATTTGAAGCCATATATTGGTGTTCAGTTCGTAGCGATCCCTGAGTTCCCAGAAGTGGGTACAGCTGTTTCTCAAGAAATCGCAGCGGCTCTGTCCGGCGCGAAATCTGTAGAAGATGCTTTGGCCGCTGGCCAAGCTGCTGCTGACTCGATCATGCGTGAAGCTGGCTACTACGAATAAGTAGGTCACACTTCGGAGGAACCCGGCCATCGTCGGGTTCCTCCATCCTTTGCAAGAAGTTCCGATCGTGCCGTTTGATGAGCCTGATTTCCTAAATGCAGGCTGACTGACGGCATCGCTAAAACCGACATTCTGCACCCACGCGCCTTTCAACAAGCTGAGAGTCCTGACGCCATGGCCAATAGAACAATCCCACGCATTCTTCAGACGCCGGCAGTTATACTGTTGCTGATCTGGATGCTCGTCCCGCTGAGCCTGACACTCTTTTATTCGTTTATCCGTTACGTGCTGAACAGCACCGTCCGTCCCGAATGGATGACGCCGTCGTTTTCCAACTGGCGCGGCTTTGGCAATTACGAATTTGTTTTGAATTCGAAAGACTTCTGGTTCGCCGTCAAAAACAGTATTTTCATCGTGACAAGCATTTTGACGCTGACTGTTGTTCTGGGCGTGTTGATCGCCGTGCTGATTAACCGCTCGTTCCCGGGCCGGGGCATCGTGCGCGTGTTGCTGATTTCACCCTTCTTTGTGATGCCCGCCGTGAACGCCGTTTTGTGGATCAACATGCTGCTTGATCCGGTGCTGGGTCTGCAAGGAATTGCAGTCAACAACATCAACACTCTGATTGGCGGTCTGCAGGATGCGCCAATCGTCGGCTGGTTCTTCAATATGTGGCCCGTGTTCGAACCGATATCGTTCCGTGCCACGCAAACGTCATCCATCGCCGTAATTATGATGGTGACATGGCAGTGGACGCCTTTTGCAGTCCTGATTTTCATGACGTCGCTGCAATCTGAAGACCAACAGCAAAAAGAGGCCGCCATTCTAGATGGCGCAAGCCGGTGGTCGCAATTCCGGTTCCTGACGCTGCCACACCTCGGTCGGCCTATGGCGATCGTAGTGATGATCCAGGCGATTTTCCATCTGTCGCTTTATGCAGAGATTGAAATTGTCAGTCGTGGCAACGGTAACAAAAACCTGCCGTACCTGATTGGTGAGTTTGCCAACAACAACATCGGTGCTGCAAGCGCCACAGGTATTTTCGCAGTTATTCTTGCCAACATCGTAGCAATCTTCTTGCTGCGCATGGTTGGCAAGACGTTGATGGAATAAGGAGCCAGACCATGGCAATCGTTGCACAAACCTCTCGGTTCTCGAAGATCGCATGGCCGGTCGTGGCATGGATCGTCGGGCTGATCTTTTTCTTCCCGATCTTCTATATGGTGATGACCAGTTTCAAGACAGACGCGGATGCGGTGAATCCGGAATTCCTGTTCTCGTTCACGCCGACGTTGGAAAACTATGCCAACATGACGGACAACTACGATTACTGGCGCTTCGCGACCAATTCGATCATCACGTCGGTGTTCGCGACGTTGTTCGCTCTGGTGGTGGGTGTGCCCTGCGCATACTCAATGGCATTCAGCCCGACACGTTCAACCAAAGACATCCTGATGTGGATGCTGTCCACAAAGATGCTTCCGGCGGCGGCTGTGCTGTACCCGATGACGTTCCTGACGAAGAACGTTCTGGGCGTCTTTGACACCCACTTCTTGGTCATCGTTGTCTTGTGCCTGATCAACCTGCCGATCGTGGTCTGGATGCTGTTCACCTACTTTAAAGACATCCCCAAAGACATCATCGAAGCGGGCCAAATGGACGGCCTGAACACATGGGGCGAGATTAAGGAAATCCTTATTCCACTTGCATGGGGCGGGATCGTATCGACGGCATTGCTTACCTTTATCTTTTGCTGGAACGAGGCCTACTGGACGGTCCGGCTTACGACAATCGACGCGGCAACCTTGTCAAAACTCATCGAAGGCAACCGTGCCCCGGAAGGCTTGTTCTTCGGTCGCTTATCAGCGGTCTCAACCGCGGCAGTTGGACCAATCATCGTATTGGGCTGGTTCTGTCAGAAACAATTGGTCCAAGGCTTGACCTTTGGCGCAGTGAAATAAGGAACGGATCATGGGAAGCATTACTCTCAATAAAATCAACAAGAGCTTTGGCGACGCTGAGGTTATCCCCCCGTTGGATCTGACCATCGAAGACGGAGAATTCGTTGTGTTTGTCGGACCGTCCGGTTGTGGTAAATCCACGCTCCTGCGCCTGATCGCGGGTCTGGAAGAAACATCTGGCGGCCACGTCAGCATTGACGGCGTCGACATGACCGAAACGTCGCCTGCCAAACGCGGCCTTGCGATGGTGTTCCAGTCCTATGCTTTGTATCCGCATATGACAGTGCGCAAAAACATCGCGTTTCCGATGCGCATGGCGAAGATGCCGCAAGCGCAACAGGACGCCAAGATTGCAGCGGCCGCGACGGCACTGAACCTCACTGATTATCTGGACCGCAAGCCGGGCCAGCTGTCCGGTGGCCAGCGCCAGCGTGTGGCCATTGGCCGTGCGATTGTGCGCGAACCTGCGGCATTCCTGTTTGACGAACCGCTGTCCAACCTTGACGCTGCGTTGCGCGTCGGTATGCGCCTTGAGATCATGGAGCTTCACGCAAAACTGAAGACCACAATGATCTACGTGACCCATGATCAGGTCGAAGCCATGACAATGGCCGACAAGATCGTCGTGTTGCGCGCGGGCGTCATCGAACAGGTCGGCAGTCCGCTTGAACTGTATCATACGCCGCTCAACAAGTTTGTGGCGGGTTTCATCGGTTCGCCCAAGATGAACCAGATTGAAGGACCAGAGGCTGCCAAACATGGCGTAACCACCATTGGTATCCGTCCTGAACATGTCAGTGTTTCAAAGACTGAAGGAATGTGGAAGGGCAAGGTCGGCGTCGCGGAACACCTCGGTTCTGATACGTTTATTCACGTCCACGACACGGGCCTCATGGACATGATGACCGTCCGTATTACCGGTGACATCGAAGTCCGCCATGGCGACACAATCTATCTGACGCCTGACATGGAAAAGTTGCACAAGTTTGACGCGCAAGGCTTGCGTCAGGCATGAAACGACTAGTCGGCAAATCGGCCCTGATCACAGGGTCGGCGCGTGGTATTGGCCGTGGTTTCGCTGAAGGCTATATCGCCGAAGGCGCGACCGTGGCCATTGCCGACATCAATTTTGAAGCGGCGAAAGAAACCGCAGACGACTTGGGCGACTTGGCCTACCCTGTTGAGATTGATGTATCCAATCAGGCCAGCATCGATGCGGCATTTGCGTCAGTCGTGTCCCATGCGGGAAAGCTCGACATTCTGGTCAACAACGCTGCGTTGTTTGATGCCGCCGAGACTGTCGATATTACCCGGGCAAGCTATGACAAGCTTTACGCGGTGAATGTCGCGGGTACGTTGTTCACGATGCAGGCCGCAGCCGCGCTGATGATCAAACAAGGCCACGGCGGTAAGATCATTAATATGGCATCCCAAGCAGGCCGTCGCGGCGAACCGCTGGTGCTGGTGTATTGTTCCACCAAGGCGGCCGTCATTTCGATGACGCAATCTGCCGGCCTTGATTTGATCCGCCACGGTATCAACGTCAACGCGATCGCGCCGGGTGTGGTGGACGGTGAACATTGGGATCACGTCGATGCAATGTTTGCAAAACTCGAAAACAAGAAACCTGGCCAGAAAAAAGCCGAAGTAGCGGCATCCGTTCCGGCGGGCCGTTTTGCAGTTCCAGCGGATTTGACGGGCATGGCAGTTTTCCTTGCGTCGCCAGAATCCGATTACATCGTGTCGCAGACGTACAACGTCGACGGCGGACAATGGATGAGTTGATGAAGTTGAACCTAGGCACTCTGGCCGATCTACCTGACGGTGTTCGTAGGCCCTCTTATGACCGTTCTGACCTGTCCGCAGGTATTGTGCACATTGGCTTGGGAAATTTTCACCGTGCCCATCAGGCATGGTACCTGCACCGTTTGATGGACCAAGGTTTGGCGCATGATTGGGCCATTCTCGGGGCAGGGGTCCGTCCCGCCGATTCAGCCCAGCGCGAACGGTTGTTGGCGCAAGATTGCCTGACCACGTTGATTGAACTGGACCCGTCCAGCAAATCTGCCGAGGTCACTGGATCAATGATCGGTTTTATCCCGATCGCTGCCGATAACGCACCCTTGATTGCGCATATGACCGAACCCGCAATACGCATCGTCGCCTTGACGGTCACGGAAGGCGGTTATTACCAGTCCAGTGCTGGCGGGTTTGATGCGGATCACCCTGACATCCAGCACGACGTTTCAAATCCGGCCGCACCTATGACGGCATTTGGTGCCATCGTTGTGGCCCTCGGTAAACGCCGCGCCGCTGGTGCTGGCCCCTTCACCTGCCAGAGCTGCGACAACCTGCAGGGCAACGGCGAGATTTTGCATCAAACCATCGTGGGGCTCGCCGCCTTGTCTGACCCTGACCTCGCGCAGTGGATTGATCAAAATGTGACCTTCCCGAACGCAATGGTCGATTGTATCGTGCCAGCAACCGGTCCGGCTGAACTGGCGTTGGTGCGTGAATTTGGCGTTGAGGACGCCGCACCTGTCACCCATGAAAACTTCCGACAGTGGGTTATTGAGGATAAGTTTTGTGCTGGTCGTCCCGACTGGGACAAGGCTGGTGCCACTTTTACAGATGACGTCCATGCGTTTGAGGCCATGAAGTTGCGCCAACTTAACGCGGGCCATCAGATCATTGCGACACCGGGTGAACTGCTGTCAGTCGAAACCATTGCGGGCACTATGGCGCATCCGTTGATCCATGGTCTGTTTCGCAAGATCCAGATCGAAGAGATTGTGCCCCACGTAGTCGCAGTTTCGGGCATGACGCCGATGGACTACGTTGATCTGATCGATGGCCGCTTTGCCAATCCCGAAATCCGCGACACGACACGTCGCGTGGCGTTCGACGGGTCGTCGCGCCATGCTGGGTTTCTGCACCCGATACTTCGCGATGCCCTTTCAGGCGACACGCCCATGGACGGGCTGGCATTGGTCGAAGCGCTCTGGGCGCGCATGTGTTACGGCACACGCGAAGACGGCAGCGTCATTGCGCCAAATGATCCGTTTTGGGACGGTCTCAATGCCGCAGCACAGACTGCGAAAGACACCCCGCAGGCTTGGATCGATCAAAAGCAGTTCTATGGAACCCTCGGTCAAAATGCCCGTTTCGCAGAAAGTTTTAAGCGTTGGCTTGACCTGATCTGGCGTGACGGGACTGAGGCGGCGCTGCGGGACTATCTGAAAAGCTGATCTTTCTGACAAAGCATTACCGTTGGCCGCGACACAATCGCGTCTGATTAGACGTCAATCGTCAGTTCAACTGCGGCTTTGACGGTTTTGCGCACGGCAGCTTGCGCGGTGCGCGCCAACAAGAACGTCCCTTTGACGCCGGGCATGCTTGGGAAATGCCAACGACCCGTGATGCGGGTAGCTGTTTCATTCACTTGACCGTCGTAGTGCGGGTGATCTGAGTCCTCAAAATCAGTGTAGGTCTTGATAAATTGAACGGTCGATCCCTTGCGCGTTCCCGTCAGCACCGCAAGCAGCGTGTCGGTCGCTTCGGCGCGAAAGGTATTGGGTTCGACAACTTCACCGCGCAACGTGCTGCCCGTTTCGATCAATACCGCGTCAAAGGACACTGGCGTTCCAAGGGCGATGTTGTCGTAGTCAAAGCGACCCGTCCAACTTCCGCTTAAGGACTCCGATCCTGCCATTTGCCTAAATCGTGCGCAATGTATCGCCGAACGACAGCGTTGGCGACAGTTCGACCACTTGGCCCTCGTCACTGGCCCCTTCGGCATTGCGCGCCGCGATGATGCGCGCCGCGGTCTGGCCGATTTCACGGCGGCAGGCATCCATCGTGGCCAGTTGCAGCGGCAACCCGTCCAACAGCTCAACGCCATTGAAACCGGCAAGGCCGATCTTTGCGGGAATATCGGCGCCCTTTTCATGCAGGTAAAGAAGTCCACCAGCACCGATCATGTCATTGGAATAATACAGAAAATCTAGGTCTGGCGTGCGCTTAAGCATCGCGGCCGTCATTTCCCGCCCCTTGGCGAGTGCCGACCCACCGGAGTAAAATTCCTGATCTGCAATTTCTACCCCGCCCTTGGCGAGGGTCTGCGTAAATCCCTCAAAGCGTTTGCGCGCACGGTGATCGAGTGGCATTTTCGTGCCCATGAATCCGATACGTTTGTAGCCCGCCTTGAGGATTTCTTCCGCCATAATGCGGCCAGCGCGACGATGCGAAATACCCACGGACGTGTCCACAGCTTCGCCATCGGTATCCATAATCTCAACCACAGGAATTCCGGCTTGCTTGAGCATCGCACGTGATGCGTCTGAATGTTCAAGACCCGCGATGATCACCCCGCTTGGGCGCCACGACAGCATCTCAAACAGGACTTTTTCCTCTTTTTCCGGCTGATAGTCGGTCACGCCAACGACGGGCTGCAATTCGGTGCCTTCAAGTTCTTCGCTGATGCCTGACAAAACTTCAGGGAAAACCATATTGCCCAAGGACGGGATGATCACAGCCACCAGATTGACCCTCTGTGACGCCAAAGCGCCGGCGATTTTGTTGGGCACATATCCCAGCCTGCGTGCCGCCTCTTTTACTTTTTCACGGGTCGCGGCGCTGACGTCGCCTTTGTTGCGAAGCACGCGGCTGACGGTCATTTCGCTCACGCCGGAGGCCTCAGAGACATCTCGCAGCGTAAGGGGGCGTTTGGATCTGGTCTGCAAAGGGAATATCCTGTCGATGATCTAACTAAGTGTTACCGCCCTCAGCCAAAGAAGTCCAAGCCCTTGCGACGTGGCCCATTCCACGGCAAACAGGCAAAGCGCGGCCCCGTGGCTCAACTGGACAGAGCAGCCCCCTCCTAAGGGGCAGGTTATTGGTTCGAATCCAATCGGGGTCACCAAAAACACCTTTAAAATATGGCCTATTTACAGGGCTTTGTGCAGAAGCTTGCAGAAAGTCCCGTGAGCTTTCGGATCGAATTCTGCTGAAACGGCGGAAATCTCGTACAAAATCTGTACAAAATTCGCACGTCTTTGCGCCTTTG
>JAGGNB010000213.1 GCA_017886375.1 Octadecabacter sp. | reverse complement strand
TATCGGCAACGTCGACCTCCATGACCGTGTTGAGGCGTGCAGCCCCGGGGCCAGTTTCCAAAAGCGTCATTTCAGCGCCATCTTCGATCTTAATGCAGTGGTGCAAGATGACGTCAGAACTGTCTGAATTGTGGTGATAAATCAAGTTTACAGGCTTGGTCACTTTGCCTGTCACGTGGATCAGCACACCATCCGTCGCAAACGCCGTGTTCAGCGCAGCCAAAGGCCGTTGAACCGCGTCTTGCCCGCGAATTTCCAACACACCGTAGATGTCTTTCGCCCAATGGATGTCCTTGTTCGCTGCGTCGGATAGCCGCTCAATCACAAGTCCTTCAGCGGAAAAGTCGTCCGATTCTGCCGCATCAAAAACGCCATCCACAAAGACAATCTTCAGGCGATCCGTATCATCCCAAAGCGGGCCTTCGTCGTTGTCAAAAATCCCCGCTTTCGGTGCCTCGGGCTGCACCAAAGTATCAGGTTTGGTGAATTTCCAATATTCATCACGCCCATGCGGCAGGCCCATTGCCTTCACACGGTTCACCGCAGCGGTGCGCGCCTCGGTGATCCACGCCGCTCCGTCTGGCAGGTCAAACTGCGCCAGCCGCACGTCTGTGGCGTCATGCTTTGCTTGTATTATTTTCTGTGGCAGTGCCATTAGGCCACCTCTGCGAGGATGTCGCCATAGCCGTTGTTTTCAATTTCCAAAGCCAGCTCAGGCCCGCCGGTTTTGACAATGCGACCATCGGACATGATGTGCACAACATCAGGTTTGATATGGTCCAGAAGCCGTTGATAATGCGTAATAACCAAGAATCCCCGGCCTTCGCTGCGCAGCGCATTCACGCCCTCAGCGACCAGTTTCATCGCATCCACATCAAGACCTGAATCGGTTTCATCCAAGACGCACATTTTTGGTTCCAGCATTGCCATTTGCAGGATTTCGTTGCGTTTCTTTTCACCCCCCGAAAAGCCCACATTGACCGGACGCTTCAACATTTCTGCGTCAATCTTAAGCGTCTTCGCCTTAGCACGGATCACCTTGAGGAATTCGCCTGCAGACATTTCATCTTCACCGCGCGCTTTGCGCTGTGCGTTCACCGCGGTGCGCAGGAACGTCATGTTGCCAACACCCGGGATTTCAACGGGGTACTGGAACGCCAAGAACAAACCAGCAGCGGCGCGCTCTTCGGCTTCCATGTCCAACAGTTCTGCGCCCTCAAGCGTGGCGGACCCTTGCGTGACTTCATAGCCGCCCTTGCCGGACAAAACATAAGACAGCGTCGATTTGCCGGACCCGTTCGGCCCCATAATCGCGTGCACTTTGCCCGCTTCAACCGTCAGGTTTACACCCTTCAGAATTTGCTTGTCTTCTTCTTCAAGTTTGACGTGCAAGTCTTTAATTACTAGCATTTTACTCTCTTTCCATAGCAGAACAGAGGACCCGCGAAACCGCGGCCCTCTGTATCAGATTAAAGGTGAATTTAGGTGTTAGGTCAGCAGTGTCGCGCTCGCCATCATGTCGACGATCCACGACTGCGGATAAAAGCGGGCGTAGATCTCCGGCGCCAGCGCCACAAGATCGCCCTCGAACAGCAACGCCCCAAGAAAGCCCGCTATTTGCAATGGCACGGTCTGCTTGGATCCCAAGCGCAGCACAAACATCGCGACGATGCTGATCACCACCGCAAGACTGCTCGCGGTCGGAACCGACCCGATGATCGATGCTCCGTCCACGCCCTTTTCGGCCGCGAAGGCCAGTGCGGCGTCCAGATAGGTAAAGTCGATCCAACGGGCTGCAATCACGCTCACAGCGCCGGCGACCAGCGCCAGAATTAACATGAACGGGTTGATGCGTTTGTGTGTCGATCGCGCCGCCATCTTGTGGCCTGACTTGCGCAAAAAGCTGCGCTCGTCGCTCGGACTGGCAAGACCCTGTCCCGGAACGGTCCACGACGTGGTTTTTCCGGATTTGATCGTTTCCATCCGCTGCGCAAATGTCGTCGTACTGACTGCCATTTTGATCGATCCTCGTTTGACTTACGAACAGCGATAACAGCCCTGTGGGGCCGAAATGCGGCACTGCGCAGGCAGTGGCGTGGCGAACAGATTTAAACGTCGACATTTTGCGCCTCCTCTTGCACAGGATCTTGGGCGGTGTCTTGGCTGGGTTGATCCACCAAAACATCCGCTGGCAAACGCCCGTAATACTGACGCGTGGCGCTGGGTGGTACGGCCCCGCGCGCTTTCAAAGCCTCAAGGCAATAGGCACATAAATCATAGCTTTGCACGACAATATCGGCCGCCAATGCCAGCGCCTTTAGCTGGTGCGTGCTCAGCGCGTCGCAGTCTTCGACATTGCGAATATAGACAGCATCCCCGTCCAACAATTGCGAACCGCGGCGTTTGTGATGACTGGAAGATTGGCTCGACGGAAGAACCACGGATTTCTGATGAATGAATTTATGCAGCACAAAACCCTGGGCACGCATTTCCGTGTCGACATCGGCCCACATCGGTTCGTCTTCGTACATCCGATAGAACCGCACTTCAGGGATGATCATAACGCAATTGGCAAGCCTCTTGACACCGCCTTGCAAAATATCCAATTCGGCTCCTTGCGTGTCCATTTTCAACACGTCTAGGTCCGGAAATCCCTCTACCTCGTCCAAGGCCACCAAGGTCATCGCGTGTTCTGTAATCGGGCGTTTCACCCAGAATCCTTTGCCGAGGTAATTGGCCGCCGAAGCGCAAAACTTGAACACCGATGACAGTGTGCCGATGTGATGGGCGTAAAACGTGGCAGGACCGGGCTTACCGACGCGTAGGGGTACACAGACATTCTCGCCAGCGGAAGCTTTTAAATTCTCAAACGCAACGGCCTCGGGCTCAAACCCGTGCAAATGCGCGACACCTTGATCCAACAGCGGTTTATATACCGGCACTTCTTTGGTGATCCGTGCGCCGATATCAGCGATCTGAAGCGGCTGTTCCAAGGCGAGCAATTCAATTAGCCATTTGGCCCGTGAT
>JAGGNB010000217.1 GCA_017886375.1 Octadecabacter sp. | reverse complement strand
AATTGACACTCTGGGCTCGGAGCTGCCGTTCGCTGCGGCTTGATCGAAGGTCGGCTTTGGGCCGTTAACAACAGCTGGAATATTAATTTCTATCGTCAGCATCGTCATCGCGAGCAGTTGCTGACGATCAATTAGGCCCTTTCAGCCCTGAGGGTGCGTTCACCTGAATGGCCGCGACGATCAAAGCTAATAACGACCCCCATCAGCAGACGGGATTAGAAACCCTGTGAAGTTGCCCTCACCCTCTAATCAAATAACGCTATTTGGACCCATAAGCGCTGACGTCAGACAGTCCGGTTTCCGCCCTTTGTGTGAAGTGCCGCTTACGGCCCATTTCGACCGATGCTGCGCATGTTTCGAATGGCGGCTTCTAACCTTTCGGTTTCTTGGGCTTGTCGCCTCGTGTGGCTGAAATTCCCATCGCTCAAATCATCGGAGTGAAGTGGTCTATAGGAAATCCGCAAAGATCATCTAGGCCTGTTTTTATCGGGTTTTGCGCAACACAATGTTTCCAATTCCGGAACAAAGTTTTGTCAGTTTTCGCGCCTAAGCAACGTGGAACTCCGGTCGGAGGATAACTGTCAGGGGATACCTTATGGTCGACACAACCACACATATCTTAGAAAAACCGCGCTGGCTGACGCCTGTTCTGTTCACCACGACGATCTTCCTGTCCGCTTCGCTGCTGTTCTTTGTGCAGCCGCTGTTCACAAAAATAGTTCTCCCGCATGTGGGTGGGGCAGCTGCTGTCTGGACGACGGCAATGTTGTTTTTCCAAACCGTGCTGATCGGTGGGTATCTTTATGCGCATCTGATCACGCGGCATTTGCCGGTTCGCTCACAGATCGCCTTGCATCTGGTGCTATGGGCGCTTGCGCTGACCTTCCTGCCGCTGGCAGTGGCTGAGGGCTGGAGCTATGACGCAGAGCAATCGACAGCATGGCAGACGCTCCTGCTGTTTGCCGCGGGCGTCGGTCTGCCGTTTGCGGTCTTGTCAGCGAACGCGCCACTGATCCAAAGCTGGTATGCCCGCTCGGGAGGATATTCCGCGGATGATCCGTATTTCCTGTATGGCGCGTCGAACCTCGGATCGCTGATTGCATTGCTGGGCTTTCCGTTGGTTGCCGAGCCGCTGTTTGGCGCGGCACAGATTGGCTGGGGCTGGACCATCGGGTTTTGGGCCTTGGGGGCGCTGCTATTGGCCTCTGGGCTTGTAGTGCGCGGGCGCATTGCGTGCGCCGCTGAGAGGGGACAGATCGAGGCTGCGCCTAGTCTGCAAACACGGCTACATTGGGCCCTTATCGCCTTTGTGCCGTCCTCGTTGATGCTGGCGATCACGACCAAGCTTACGACCGATATTGGGTCCGTGCCGCTGATCTGGGTGATCCCGCTGGCTCTGTTTTTGTTGACTTTTGTGTTGGTATTTACCAATCGGCCCATCGCGTCGTTAGCGACGCTTCGTTTGGGATACCTCATTGGCCTTGGCGTGCTGGCGGTGGTGTTCTCGAACCTGTTGAGCATCCATGTCACGGTTTGGTCCGCTGTTCTGACCATTGCCGCGTTCTTCCTGACCGCGCTTTACGCCCATGCCATGCTTTATGCTCAACGTCCGGCCGCACAGCATTTGACGACCTTTTATGTAACCATGTCTGTGGGGGGTGCTTTGGGCGGCTTCTTCAATTCGATCATCGCTCCGAGTCTTTTTAACGAACTTCATGAAGGTGCGATTACAGTGGCCATAGCAGCAATGCTCTTGCTGGGTCGCGCCACGCGCCCGTCGCGGATGGCATTGTTTGGAACCGCAGCACTGGTCGTTGTGATTGTCGCCAAAGAGTCGATGATCAGCGTAATTGGGACGGTGGCATTCGGAGCCGTCGCGGTTGCGCTCTTTGTCGCAATTGCCGCCACGATCCGCCATAATGCGCAGGCGCACGCTTGGGTTCTTATTGGATTTCTTGTGGCGGGGCAGGTGTTTGTTGATCGTGGATCGCCGCTGTTCACGGACCGTAGCTTTTTTGGAACCCACAAGATCATCGAACGGGATGGTTTGCGAATTTACGGCAACGGCACCACTACCCATGGCGCACAGCGGATCGTTGATTTGACAGCTGAGCGGCCCGAGCCACAGCTCTATTATCATCGCAACGGCCCGATGGCACAGGTTTTGACCTCTGCCAAAGCGGATGCTTCTGATACGGTGGGCATCGTTGGATTAGGGATCGGCGCACTGGCCTGTTACGGCCAGCCACACCAAAATTGGCATTTCTACGAGATAGACGCGCTGGTTGCCAATATTGCTCACGATCCGAACTATTTTACGTTTATGAGCCGTTGTGCACAGGATGCGCCGACGCATCTTGGCGATGCCCGAATGGTGCTGGCAGAACAGGAAAATTTGGAATTCGATATTCTTGTGATCGATGCCTATTCTTCGGATTCCGTGCCAGTGCATTTGACGACGGTCGAAGCATTTGAAATCTATCTGGATCACCTCAGCGACGACGGCGTCCTGCTCTTCCACATCTCCAACCGATATTACGACATCAGCCGTCCCTTGGGGCGTCTGGCCGAAGCCATGGGGCTGGTTGCGCGCATTCAGAACTATGCTGGCAACACGGCCAAGGACCCAGGTGACGTGGGATCATTGGTGGTCGTCCTTTCGCGGAGCGAAGCGGGTCTCGGTGATTTGAACGACGATCCTCGATGGACGCCGCTAACTTCTGATGGCGGTCGCGTCTGGACCGATGATTTCGCCAATGTGCTGGAGGTGCTGTACCACTGATCCAGTGCGGGATTACACTGATAAACCGGCAGGTGCGCGCCACGGAACGGGGTACGAGACACCCCCCGGGCGGAGCTTTTCAATGCATGTGTTGCGTCGATCAGTTGAGACCGCCGCGGAAACTGGACTTTCGCTGCGCTTTGCATAGAAATCTGCTACGCGGGACAAAACGGTCATTCGAGAGGGGCCCGCGAACGGCAGCTTTGCAAGAGGACGTTGACGATTTCACGAATGAACAAGTCGTCCAA
>JAGGNB010000101.1 GCA_017886375.1 Octadecabacter sp. | reverse complement strand
GTCTGGGACAATGTCGGGCCGTCGGTGTGGATGTGTTACGCCATCATTGCCGTAGGGGCCAGTGGCGAACGGGGGTTTATAGGCCCGGAACGGCGATCCAAGTGCCGCCAAGCCTGCGGACGTGTGCGCCTGTACGCAGTTTGAACCGCGCGAGGGTCGCTGCGTGGTCGGTTTCGAGCAATCCGAGATCGAAGGTTTGATGGCCCAAGTTGGCAAGGCGGATTGCGCTGTGGGACAGCAGTAGATTGTGGGCGTGGCAGATGCGGCCCTGCGCGCTGGTCCATGCGGTTTGATAGGTGGCAGTTGGTCCGTGACGCAGAACCAGAATGGCGGCGATCAGCAGACCTTTGTCGTAGGCTTCAAAAATCAACGCACAGTTAGGGGCGATGCTGGCAAATATCGCGAGAAGGGCTGTCGGCAACGGCTTGTATCGCCGCCTTTGTGCCAGTGCATCGGCGTGGGTAAAAAGCGGGTGCGGCGCGCCGTCCCACGCGACCTCACGAATGCGCAGATTGCAGGATTCGGCTTTGCGCAATTGATTGCGCCATTTTGGATGCATGGCAGTCCGGCGATCTTGCGCACTGGGCCTCAGGTCCCATTGCGCCATGTGCGCCGGGGTGATGATCTGGCGAAAACCAGCAGCTTTGTAGATTTGAGGACGATCATGTTCCGCGTTGAAGACGCGCAATCCGTCGCGGCGAAGATCGCGCATGTGGTCGGTGTTTAGCGGTCCGCGTGATGTGAAACCGATCCGCCCCAGTGGTCCGAAATGCCGGTTGAGGATGACAGGGTCATCGCACGAGACCTGCGCCCCGAACGCCGTCAACGCACGGGCAAACGCGCTCGATTGTTGCAGGGGAAGGGTGGCAGCTGTCATTGCGCCATTAACCCCATGTTTATCTAAGAGAGGGTTAATGACGCAATAAATGAGTATTTGAGTGTGCGCATGAAACATCTGCCAGATATCCCAGCGCCGCGGCTCACGCCGCTTGCAGCGGCTTGCGTGGCGCTGGTGATCGCGCTGATTGGTGGCGCGGTGTTGGCGCTGTTAACCTAGCTGAACAAGCGCGTGGCGTTTTTTGCCCGCACTTAGTTTTATCGGCGTTGCAAGGTCTGCTGCGTCAATCATCAGGCCGGCATCGGTCAAGATATCGTCGTTCATTTTGGCCCCACCCTCCGAAATCAGTCTTTTGGCTTCTTTGCCGCTGCCAGCCAGCCCGGATTTCACGATGAGCTGCACAATCGAAATACCGCTCGCCACGTCAGAAGTGGCCAAAGTCAGTGTCGGGAGGTCGTCACCGATGCCGCCTTTCTCAAACACTTCTTTCGCAGTTTTTTCAGCAGCTTGCGCGGCATCTGTTCCATGAAGAAGGGCGGTGATTTCGTTGGCGAGGATGATCTTGGCCTTGTTTATTTCAACCCCTTCAAGTGCGCCGAGGCGGTCGCATTCCTCAACCGGTAGTTCCGTATAAAGTTTGAGGAAACGACCCACATCTGCGTCCGTGGTGTTGCGCCAGAACTGCCAGAATTCATAAGAACTGAGCATTTCGTCGTTCAACCAGATTGCACCAGACAGGGATTTGCCCATCTTTTTACCGTCGCTGGTGGTCAAAAGCGGCGAAGTCATGCCAAAAATCTGGTTGTCCAAAACGCGGCGCGTCAGGTCGATACCGTTGACGATATTGCCCCATTGATCGCTGCCACCCATCTGCAATTTGCAGCCGTAGCGACGGTTTAATTCCAAGAAATCATAGGCTTGCAGGATCATGTAGTTGAATTCAAGAAAGCTCAGGCTTTGTTCACGATCCAGCCGCGACTTCACGGATTCGAAACTTAGCATCCGGTTCACCGAAAAATGCTTGCCGATGTCGCGCAGAAAATCGAGGTAGTTCAGCCCGTCCAGCCATTCGGCATTGTTCAACATCAGCGCGCTGTTGGCGGCACCCGTATCGTAGTCAATGTAGGCCGCAAAAACCTTTTTGATGCCCGAAATGTTGTCGTCGATCTGATCTGCCGTCAGCAAAGGGCGTTCATCGGCGCGAAACGACGGATCGCCGACTTTTGTCGTGCCGCCGCCCATTAGCGTAATCGGTTGGTGGCCGGTCTTTTGCAGCCATCGCAACATCATAATCTGGATCAGCGATCCCACGTGCAGCGACTTTGCCGTCGCATCAAAACCGATGTAGGCGGGCACCACGCCTGCGGCAAATGCCTCATCCAGACCTTGATAGTCCGTACAATCGGCAAGGAACCCGCGTTCCATCATCACGCGGATAAAATCTGATTTGGGATGATACGTCATGACTTGTTGCCTCGCATGCTTTCGGGCCATGCTATAGGGGGCAGTCGTGCCAAGGGGAAGAGCATGTTGAAAGAACAGGTGGTGCGTGTCGTTGGTGCCATGTCTGGCACATCGCTTGACGGTGTCGATGCCGCCGAGATCGTGACGGATGGACATGTGATTTTTGAGTTTGGAAACACCGCGTTTCGCCCCTACACGCAAGCCCAAGTGACTGTCTTGCGCGCGGCACTTGGTAAATGGCCAGAAGATGAGATCGCGGATGTTTGCGAGCTGATTGAAACGGTTCATGCGCAAGTCCTAAGCGGTTTTGCCGACGCCGATTTGGTCGGCTTTCATGGCCAGACTTTGGCGCATGATCCAAAGGGGCGCGGCACGCATCAGGCGGGTGATGGCAGTGTTCTGGCCAATGTTCTGGACAAGACTGTGGTCTGGGATTTTCGCAGCGCTGACGTGCAAATGGGCGGTGAAGGCGCGCCTTTGGCCCCGTTTTATCACTTCGCGCTGGCCAAAAAGATGGGCGTTACGGATCCCATTGCCATTCTGAACTTGGGCGGCGTTGGCAATATCACTTGGATTGACCCCAATCTGCCATTGCCGCACAGCGACGGGGCTTTGCTGGCGTTTGATACAGGGCCGGCCAACGCACCGATCAATGATTTGATGCAGGCGCGGCTGGGGCAGTCGTTTGATCTGGAAGGAAAATTGGCGGCCATGGGAACGATTGATCAAG
>JAGGNB010000215.1 GCA_017886375.1 Octadecabacter sp. | reverse complement strand
GTGAGACGGATCGAAAAATTGCTTTTCGTCCATAGCCGCTGTGAGTTTATGATCGCGAAAAATACCAAAGATGGCGCGGCTGAGCATTTTGAAAGTCGTGCGCATTAGATTGACGGCTTTGAGGCTGGTGGGCGATCACTGTCACCTGAATTGGGTTCGCCGGTAGGTTCAATCAGCAGCACTTTGGCTTCGGAGACGGCGCGGGGGCGGTGGACCATGCCTTTGGGCACGACACATAAATCGCCCGCGCCTAAGGTAACGGCGTCGCCATCGGCCCCGTCCATTGTGACTTCGCCTTCAAGGATCAAAAAGAAATCATCGGTGGTGTCGTGTTTGTGGAACGGGAATTCGCCGGTAAATTTGACGACCATCACATCATTGCCGTTGTAATTGGCAACCACATGGGGGTCCCAGTGGCTATCGAACATTGCCAGTTTTTCGGCAAGATTGATTTTTCTTAAACTCATAAAGCTATCCCTAAATACATCTACCGCCGTCGACTTCCATGGCGACACCGGTGATCATGCTGGCATCATCGCTGCACAAAAACGCCGCCGCCGCGCCCATATCTTCGGGGGTGGAAAAGCGGCCAAGCGGGATCGTGGACAAAAACTTGGCGCGGATTTCTGGCGTATCTTCACCCATGAACGTTTTCAGCAGCGGTGTTTCACCCGCAACGGGGTTCAGCGCATTCACGCGGATGCCAAACGGGGCAAGTTCGACGGCCATCGCCTTGGTCGCGGTGATCATCCAGCCTTTGGACGCGTTGTACCAGTTCAGGTTTGGGCGCGGGCTGATACCGGCAGTTGATGCGATATTCAGGATCGTCCCCGATCCGCGCGTCTTCATCGCGGGCACGAAATGGCGCGACATCAGAAACACCGATTTCATGTTCACGCGAAAAACGCGGTCAAAGTCGTCTTCGCTGACGTCTTCCATCGGTTGCGGCAAATGGGTGATGCCTGCATTGTTGACGATAATATCGGGGTTGGGCATCTTTCCGGCCATGCGGCGCACAGACGTGTTGTCAGACACATCAACGACCCAAGGGCTGGCGTTGATGCGCGCGGCGACCTCGTTTGCTGCATCACCGTTGATGTCAGCCACCAACACGCGCGCGCCTTCTTGAACAAAACGCTGGGCAATGCCAGCGCCAAAGCCGGACCCTGCGCCGGTCACGATTGCGGTTTTTCCTGCGAGTCTCATGGCGACAATATGGGTGTCGGCGACGCGGATTCCCAGAATTTTATTGCTTGTAAGGGCTTGAAATGGCGATGGGGCTGGTTTTGCGCGGGTTTCGCCTGTTAAGGTTTGCAAGATCAACACACACTGGGGACAACAATGCAGATGACCACACACCTAAGCGCCTTTCGAACTGCAGTATTAGGCACAGCGCTTGCGCTTCTTGCCGCCTGCGCGTCGCAAGAGGTGATTGACGACGTCCCTGTCGTTGAGATCGTCGAGGGCTACGGCTTTATTGAGGATGGCGAGTATACACTGCCGCCGATCCCTGCCGAGTATCTGCAGGGTGTCAACCAGCGCACGGTGGTGGCGTATAATGGCCCCGAAAGTGCGGGCACCATTGTGGTCGATATCCATGCAAAACTGCTTTATTTCGTTGAAGAAGAGGGTCAGGCGCGGCGCTATCCGATTGCCGTTGGTCGCCAAGGCTTAAGCCTCAATCGACCGACCGTTATCCAGTTAAAGCGCGAATGGCCCGGTTGGACCCCGACGCAAAATATGCTGCGCACCCAGCCCGAAGTTTACGGACCCTTTGCACGCGGAGTAGAAGGTGGTCTTGCCAGCCCGCTTGGCGCGCGCGCGCTTTATCTCTTCAGAAACGGCCGCGACACGCATTTCCGCATCCACGGCACCAACGATTTACCATCCATCGGTAATTCCGGGTCCGCGGGCTGCATCCGCATGTTCAACCACGATATCATTGATCTGTATCCGCGCGTTCCAAATGGCACCGACGTCGTGATCCGGTCTTATGAAGATTCTGTTGATCTGGAGGGGGAAGCGCTGGCCAATCGCGGCGTGATCCTGCAGCCAAATATCATTGATCCAGACCTGATCTACGGCACAGATGATGACGATGATGCGGGCGACGACGATCTGGCCCTTGCAGACGCCGACACCTGAGATTGCGCTAAGCGAATTGCGTTGGAGATGGTTGCACAGGTCAGGTACGCGTGACCCGTGTGCGCGGATTTTGGCAGTTTTTAACTATTCGGGCCATTAAAATGGCGGTAAGATTACCTATATTACGAACAACAATTCATCCCAGTGAGGACCAATATGGCCGATTTTGACGCGCAGATCCGTGAATCCCAGACGCAGGTCGCTGAGGCGCAATCCAAGATTTCAGAACTGACCAGCCGGATCGAAACCGCGCGTCAGAAGATGGAAACGGGGACGGATATTTCTGTCGATATCGAAAATGCGTCGTTGGAAGACGTGCATGCGCACACGGAACTGATGAACGCCAATATCGCGGAACTGATCATGGGGCTGGACGATGTGACGTCCGGTTTCCAGCAGGATTTCGACGAAATGCGGTCCAAAACCGGTTGGGAAAGCTTTGTTGGGTTCTTTTCGGGCGGTAAATCGGATTCGATGCGCGAAGAACGGATGCGCAGCGCGTCCGTGGATGACAAATTGCAGGACCTGATTTCCAAGTCCGATGTGATTACGAAGCTGCTGGAAAACCAGCTTTTGATCCTTGAGGAACAGAAAACCAAGGTCGAAACCAATCTTGTTGGCACGTTGCAGGACCGCGAAACCACGGTGAGCGAGCTTGAAGCTGTACGTGCCGAGATTTTGGGCATGGACCCTGCGATCATCACGCTTGAGAACAAGATTTCCGTCGAACAAGACGCAGCCGCGCGCACCAAGCTGGAAACAGAATTGGCCAAGATGAATGGTGCGTATAACGAGGCCGTGCAGCAAGAACAGGTGAAGCTGGCGAAAAGCCAAACGCTGGAACGCTACATCGAAAAGGGTAAGACCTGGATCGACAGTTTGCAGAACCAAGCGGCGACGCAGATGGT
>JAGGNB010000030.1 GCA_017886375.1 Octadecabacter sp. | reverse complement strand
AGGATGACATAGAGTGCGCCCTTGACGACAAGCGCCGATAGCAAAGCGCTGGCCACAGGTGTCGCATTTGAATGTGCTGCGGGCATCCAGAAATGCAGCGGAAAAAGCGCGGCTTTGACAGCAAGACCAGCGACAATAAACGCAAGCGCGATTTGGCCAGCGACCGTTTCGGTCAACATTGGCACCGCCGCAAGATCCACGCGTCCGATTGCGCCATAGGCCAACGCCACGCCAAGCAACAACAGAAGGCTGCCGACGAGGCCTGCGCTCAGATAATCGAAGGCCGCACGCAAGGCACTGCGCGTGCCCGATAACGCCGTCAGACCGACGGCGGTCAGGCCGAGGATCTCAAAAGCAACATAGATATTGAACAGGTCACCCGACAGGAATAGCGCGTTCATGGCCCCAAGTGTAGAAAGCCACAGGGGCCAGAAACCGGCACGCAGGGACTCGGCGCCTTTGGACGCACAGCTTGACGGCAAAACGCCCCAGCTCGCGGCCTGAATGGCAACGATGACGCCAACCCCTGAGGTCATGAGCAGCATCAGCGCCGCAAGCCCGTCTGCGACAAAAACGATCCCAAGCGGTGCAACCCAGCCGCCGATAGCGATAGATCGCGCGCCATCCTGAAGCACATCCAGCGTCAGCCACAGGGCAATCGCGGCAGTCAGGGCCGTCGCTGTCAGGCCCCAGATTCCGGAAGTACGCGGCGTCGCCGCCGCACCGACAGCGGCAAGAAAGGGTAGCAAAACGAGTAAGGAAATGTCACTCATCACGCTGGCTGTCGATCTGTTCAGCCAAGGCCAAAAGCGCAGCGGTGACTGCGACAAGAACAACAATTCCCGTCAATATGAAAGCCTGTGGGACCGCATCCGTCATGCCCGCGTTACGCGCTGACGCAAGGAAAAGTATGGCAATCCCGACCGCCAGCACGTTCAGCGACAGAACGCGTAAAAGCATGTCACGGCAGGTGGCAAGCCGGTAAAACGCCAGCCCTACAAGGCCAGACCCAGCGCAAATATAAATAAGTTCAGACGTCATTTAAAGGCCTCCGGGGCATTCCACAGAACAGCAGGCACAGCATGGCGGCAATGGAAAGTGTGAGCACCGCCTCAATCATCAGGATCCAAATTTTTGCAGCGCCGTCCGGATAGAGGAGGAGTGTGCCCGTCAATGCCTCAGTGCTGAGCGCGGCGACTGCGAACACCGCAAGCCCCAAAAGAGCGACCATCATCCCCCAGGACAAGAGGCGCGGGGTGAGCACCGCAAAACCGCCCAGCATCAGAACCAGCAATCCACCAGCCAAGATTGCACCGGCCTGAAAGGCACCGCCCGGCACGCTCGCGCCCTGCCAAAGCAAGTGTCCAGCGAGAAAGGCGCACATCGGCACGACGATACGCGCGAACGGCAGCATCAACTCTCCCAGCACGACGGGTTGCGGGTGCGCCGGTGCGACGATGCGAACCAAAATGAGCGCCACGAACAACACAGCAATCTCTAGCAGGGTGTCCCAAGCACGAAAGTTCAGAAGAACCGCTGTCACGGGGTTGGTCACACCGCTTTCAGCCAGCCGTTCGCTGACAAGCGCAGGATAGAGTGCCGCGCCTGGCGCCGTGTAAACAGCCCAAGCGAGTGCGCCAGAAAGGCACACTGCGATCAGCGCCACAATAATCCGATCGATGGCTGGAGACACGCGGCTTTCCGCAGGCTTCAGACGCCACGCGCTTCGCAACAATAACGCACCCGTCAGACCAGCGCCGATTGCGGCCTCAGCTAGGGCCACATCCGGCGCCCCGAGGCGCACCAATGAGAGCGCCACCAACAGTCCCGTTACCACGAACCCCGCAATAGAAGCGACGCGGTCATGTGTGCCAAGTGCTGCAGCAGCAGTAAAGACAACGCCAAAGGCGAGCAAAATATCAAAGGCCAAACTCATTCAAGGTCCCCCTCTGATAGATGCGCGCGAGCGATGAGATGTCCTATCGTTACGCCCGACAGCGCCACCAATACGACGCAAAGCCCAAGTACCAAAAGCGAGTCTGGACGTCCTTTAAGGCAGGCGGCTCCCAGTGCGATCAGGGCTAAGCCAGCCGAATCCGCCTTGGTCAGCGCGTGGAGCCGGGACAGGACATCTGGAAGGCGCCAGACACCCAAAGCCGCAATCAACAGAAAGCTCACGCCGAACGTCGTCAGCGTCAGGCCAACCACTTGCAAAACCGTCGTCATAGCCGTGTCCTTTGCAGTGCGACAAATGCAAGTCCGGACACCGCGGCAAGTGTTGCAAAAACAAGCGCCGCATCAAACAGCGCGGGCGTTTTATCCGCCGTGCCAAGAACAATCAGCGTCGCGACTGTTCCGGTCCCCGCAAGTTGCGCAGCAATGATACGGTCTGCGGCTGTTGGGCCAATAATGAGTCTGGGCAAGGCCGCGAGCGTGGCGACAAGCGTACAAAACGCAAGAAAATTCAAGATCATAGCACCATCTCCTTGTGATCAAGTCTGTAAAGTTTGGCGATGTGCGCCTCGAGTGCTGCAAGTGCGTCGCGCGTGGCATCCGACAGATCGAGTGCATGTATCGTGAGCATGTCGTCCTCAATCCGGGCGGTCAGCGTGCCTGGTAGAAGCGTAATCGCCACGGCAAAAAGCCGACGCGGCCCACCCTTGGGCAGGTGGGTGCGCCAAGGTATGAACCCGGGCTGGAGCGTCCGAGGCGATAAGCTGTGCCAGCTTACGTCGACCGCACCACGCAGGATCCCGATGATCGCGAATTTTGCAAAGCGCAGCATCCCGAGCGGTGAGAGCTGGAGCGGTGCGGAGGCTGGCAAGAACAGCACAAGCGCCCCGCCAATCAACGCCATCGGGACGCCCACCGTCCAGCTTGTTGGGTCGTTCCAGTGGAACCCAGCCCAAAGGACGACAAGCACCGTACCGGTTGTTATCGCGCCTCTTAGGCGACCGGACGAACGCGCTACGGCCAAAACCTCTTGGTGTGGCTCTGTAGTGGCCGACGGCGTTTGCTGTCGATCAATTGGAGGAACGTCATGAATGGTCATAGAATCTCCTTTGGCAGCGTCAAAAGGCGCTGGAGAGAAGGTTCCGACATCGCAACCCGCTGCCAAGCGGTTGCCAGAGGGGCCCGGACCCTTTCGGTCGATTGAACAATGACCGGATGGGGCGGATCCCTTTGTGATCCGCATTCATGATAAAAACGCGCAGGTCGCGCGTTTCATCCCTGTGCTGTGTCGAAAAAAAAGGCCGACGCAAAGGTTGGCCTCAGGTTGGCGGAGGAGCGGGCACACCACCATGTCGGCAGCAACGACCGCGTTAAGTATGAGCAAAATCCAGACTGCACCTAGCGGCATTTGCCACGCCCAGAGAGGTAAGGGGACGCCTGGTAATCTTCGCCCCCCCTACAGCAAACCGTCGCCGCGACCGGAACGTCTGGTTCCCTTCGCCGCGACTGCTGTCATCACCAATCCGATCAGGTGGACCGCTACAGCTCTTTCAGCTTACAGCGCCGTTTTAAAACACAACAACGCCGGCGACTGCAGCCATAACGAGCACCTGATGACGAGATTGAATCAGCCTTTTTTGCTGATCCTCTTTATCCAGCGGATCAACATGTTGCCTTTGGGCTGTTCCTCTTGGTCTGGTTGGATCTGTGGTGTCACGGCGACCTCTTCCAGTTGTTCCTGACTTTCGGGCTGAACGAGTGCTTCCACCACATCCTCTTCTGACAGGTCTGCATCGTCGGTTTGGATCTGTGGTGTCACTGCGTCCTCCTCCAGCTGTTCCTGATGGTCGGGTTGAAGTTGTGGTTTCATCGTATCCTCCTTCAGTTGTTGTGGGGTCGCACATCGGGCTCGTACTCTTGCCCGTCGACCACATACAAAGAACGTTCGGTGAGCCGTTTTCATCCTAGGGACGGCAAAAAAATCCCTCAGGTCTGTGGAGAATGGCTTCGATTTACGACAGCCTCTTGTCCAACGATGTCGGCTCGAATGTTCGGCGACTACCGTTGGACCCTAGTTTCAAACCTCTTCAGCCTTTTGCGCCTAAGCGTTGCGCTAGTGTCTGTATCATCGTTGAATCGCCAGCGCCTATCATCGCATAATCGATATCAGATGTGCTCCAATACCCCACGGTGCGGCTTGGATATTCCACGACCTCAAAGGGCAATATCGGCTGGTTGGCGAGGTGCCGGTGCAATGTCAGGGAATACCGTTCGCCATTATTATGTTCATAAATGAACTGCGCAAGCGGTCCTTCCCTCGTACCTAAAAGGCGGGTCCCAACAAGTATCATGCCCTGCTCCGAGAGGTCTGGCGCAACTATGGCAACCCCAACTTTTTCAGAGAACCAAGTCGTCGCGTCATTGATATCTTCACCGCGAAATTCAACTGGATGCAGCATGTCCTCGGCAAAGACCAGATGGGCCCCCATTGCTTCGGCAACGTATTCAGGCAAGCCAGTTGCCTGTGACGACCATGTCGCATGCCCCCACCAACCAAACGCCATGAAAGCGAAGGTCGCAGCAATCTGAGACCCCATGCGACTCCAAGCCCTGTAGGCGATTACCTTATGTGGCATGCTACGCCTGTGAATGGCTGTCGCAAGACGGCGCTCAAGCCGTGCAGTTTCAAGATTCCACGATTTTGCATCTAGAGCGTCCACGGCTTCACCGAGTTGCGCCTTTTGCAGCAAAAAGGCATCGAACTGGGCGCGTGCTTCAGGGTCCGCATCTAATTGCGCTTCGATCTCGGCGGCTTCTTCGGGCCCGAGTTCGCCATCAAGATAGGCGTTCACGCCCATATCTACATTTTCTGTCATTCGTTTTTCTCCATACAAACAACCAGCTTGGGTCTCTTAGATTTCAGGTCCTCTATGATCCGGCGAAGTGCGATGCGTCCCCGTCCAATACGACTGTAAAACGTACCCAAAGGCACATCGAGTGCGTGGGCTGCCTCAGCATAACTCAACTCCTTTAGGGCGATAAGGACGATGGGCTGGCGTTGCGACTCGGGAAGTTGGTCAAGCGCATCCAGAACCTGTTGCAGCTCGATCCGCAGGGTTGGATCAGTTGTGTCCACTGGCTTTGGCAGCATCGGTTTTGCCTGTTCACGCACCTGATGGCGACGCCGCTCGCTTATGTGTGTGTTGTGCATGATGCGAAACATCCAGACCCGAAGGTCGGTGCCCGGCTGCCAGCTTTCTGAGGCAGCGATCGCTTTGACAAGCGTTTCCTGCACAAGATCCTCTGCGGAGTCACTGTTACGTGTTAGAACAAGCGCATAGCGTCTTAGACTTGTTGTGTAGTCATTTATACTTCGTTCGAGTTCTTTGCGTACGCCCACCGAGTTCTCCTTACATTCCGTTATATAATAACGCGCGTGTCGCCACTTTCATCCCTGCGGAACATATTTTTCCCAATTGTCGTTCTTGTCCGAATTTCTAGGGATGAAACCTGGGGCCAGCACGTTTGTGTTTTCAGATATGCAAGGAGTGCAAAGAAGTGACTGACACCCCTAAGACCGTGATTGTTCCATATGACGCCAAGACTGCACGACGCCAATGGTGGCGAAGGTTCACCGACTTTCGGTCGGCATTATGCGACCATCGCCGATATGGCTTCACTGTACGCGAAGGGAGCAAACTTTGCAGCAAGTAATGGAACAGTTCGCAGATATGATCCGGGAGTTCTATAACGACCCCCTCGACCCCCTTGCAAAGCAGTTCATGTTCCGACGTCCCCCGACCGTAGGGGAGCTGCGGCGTCCGCCGCAAGTGCTTATGCTTGGCAATCACTCATCCGGCAAGTCGACCTTCATTAATCACTTGCTTGGTGTGGAGGTCCAGAAGACCGGTGTGGCACCAACCGATGACAACTTTACGATCATCACATATGGTCCTCACGAAACCGATCGCGACGGCCCCTCGGTCGTCAGCAATCCGGACCTGCCGTATGAGGGCTTGCGGCACTTCGGCGACCAGCTGGTCTCTCATATCCGCCTGAAGTTGCAGCCGGCAGAGCTGCTTCGCACTGTGACACTCATCGACAGCCCCGGGATGATCGACGAGGCAAAAGAAGAAAACGGCCGGGGCTTCGACTTTCCCGGAGTCGTCCGCTGGTTCGCCGAGCGTGCAGATCTGGTGATGATCTTCTTTGATCCAGACAAGCCGGGAACGACCGGTGAGACACTGCAAGTGTTCAAGGAGTCGCTCAACGGGATCGACCATAAGCTGCTGATCGTCCTGAACAAAATGGATCAATGCCAAAACCTGCACGACTTCGCCCGCGCTTATGGCGCGTTATGCTGGAACTTGGGAAAGGTCATTCCGCGCAAAGACTTGCCCATGATCTACAACACCTTTGTGCCGCTCGAGGGGAAGCCGAAATCCGATCTGCCGATGGAAGACTTCGAGAAGGCGCGTGGCGATCTGATTGATGCGCTGCATCGCGCCCCAACCCGCCGCATGGACAATCAGATCACACAAATGCAGTCCTTTGCAGAGCGGTTGCGCCTGCATGTCTTTGTCATAAACGAGGCTGCGGGGCGCTACAGGCGATCACGGGTGGGATCTTATGCCAGCCTTGTACTGCTGTTCCCCACCTTGGCCGCTGGCGCCATTGTGACCGGCTTGTTCGTGGCGCTACCGGTGCTGGCCGTTATTGCAATCGTCGCGGTAACGCTCCTCGAACTCGTGTTTTTGCCGCGCAAAAAGAAGCGTATCATTGCTCAGTTCGACGAGATTTTCGAGGGGCTTCATGATCGTGAATTGCTGGTGCGCGACCGTGCGGAAGATTTGCGCGCAATGTGGGAAGATGTGCATCCGCGGGCCCGCGAGGTCGCCGAAAAGCGTGGATTGCAGTCTTTTGCAAAAATGAGCAGGGTGGATCGCGATGTTCTCAACGAATTGATCGACGACTGCATTCCGAAGTTGCGGAGCCAATTGTATGACGCGCTGCGAAACATCTCAATCGACGCAGGCCAACGGAGCGAAGAACAGTCCGATGTAGCTGAAGAACCAACAGTAGAAGAACCAAAAGTAGAAGAGATATTAGTAGAAGAGCAGCCCGTCGAAGATGTGGCACCTCCCAGTCGGCGCTTCATGAGCTGGGGAAAACGGGACACAGGCTAAGAACACATGAGTGCTGCGATGGACGGGCATTTGGACGCAATGCCCGTCTGGCGGCAGGCGCCTCTATCAACGTCTCCGCCAACAAGATCAGCGAAGCTTTGCTCCGGCGACGACGTAGCCGTGAGCCGAAGGAAAAATAGAGGCGCACTTTGTCTGACCGGATCAGACGGTTCAATGCGGGGTAGGCCGAACGTCTAAATCTGGCTTCGCGAAGGATGTTCGGGGTTTCCAATACCCACGGCGGTTCGCACCTATCAGGTAACCAATTTTCACTTGGTCCAGCGAGGATCGGCGACCGCATCCAACTTCGAATACGGTCTTCCAAGTCGGTATCATGCATGACCAGAGGTGCGCTATTTGTCGCTTTCTGGTATTTATGGATAGGTATAGCAGGCTGGTCCGCCCGCTTATACGGTATCCACAGCATGCATAAGCGTTAGCCACCGCGCCAGAATTTCTTCCGAAACCCGGGGGTCATCTCGCTCAAGCAGCCACTTACGCATCCGCTCGGCCAATTGGACACGCCAATCGGCCATCAGAACGATGTCCTGCGACTTTGCCCAGTTTAAAACCTGCCCTTGGAACGGCAGCCCGGCAACAACCGTGTCGACAAACAATCTTTCGGGCCGGCGTTCCACCCGGTCCATCATCGCGGCAATGTCATCAAGCGGCATCAAATCTTCGATCGCCGCTCCAGTAGGGCCGCCAAAGTCCGAGATACGAACTGCGGTCTGTCCGGTTTCGCCTATTTCTTCCAGTGTCTGGTTTGGGAAGGCGTCGTCGATCAAAAGGCGGGGCGGGCAGGCATCGGCATCGCTGAGAAGCCTCGACATCATTTTCAAGACCTGAGCATCGCACGCCGGGGCAAAAATAATGTCGCGACGCGGTTGGAACTGGCCCGATGCGATGCACAAAGTGCGGATCACGGAAAGGTAGATCTGTTCGACCCGGCCCGGTACCAGCACAGGCTTTGCGCCGCCCAGACTTGCCTCGGCAACTGCTAGATTGAGTGCAGCACGTATGGCGAAACCGGCACCTCTTTTCGTATCATTACCTTCGGTGTCCAGCAGATCACCGCTCACGCGGGTCGAACCGTCACGATCTATGAAAACTTTGCGCGCGCGCGCGAGCCTGTCTGCATCCACCAGAAATGGCGAATGGGTCGTATAGATGATTTGATTGTTTTCGGACAGGCCTTCGAAGAAGGCTGAAAGGTCACGCTGGGCGAGTGGATGCAGTGAATGGCCTGGCTCATCCAGCAACAGCACGCAGTTGTCATGTTCACCCTTCGCCTCATGCAGGAAAACCAAGAAGAAGCTCAAGAACCATTGCAAGCCGGTTGAACGATGTTCGAGTTCGACTTCCTGCGGGCGACGGGAGTCGGCAACCCAAATGCGGAAATGGTTGCCGTCCGCCTCAAATCGAAACTGATAATCGCCTTGCTTCCACCATTCGGCAAACCGGGCGGTGACCTTGGCTCCTCCAGATTGTAACAAGATCGACCGGGTGCGTTTGGCCTCGGCAATCTGGGACAACACAACGGGATCGGGCATGTCTTGGTGCCCGCGCGCACGCGTCCAAAGACTGCGCATAAGCCCGGCCCGGCCCTGATCTTCGATCATCTGTGCCTCGGCCTCATCGCGCAGATCGCGGAAATCGCGACCAAGTTCCAGAATTTCCTGCGCCTGCACTCCCACGAAATCGAACAGAACCCCCAATGTTCGGGCTTTGGCGCCTTCTTTGGCACCGAGATCAGACCGGTTCATGTTTTCGACAACATGGGGGAGGTAGATCTCGCTGTCGAGATTGCCGTAGTTCGAGTAGTAGACGAACCGCGGTAGCCGCGCGATCACGGCAGCGCGCACATCGTCACGGCTAGCGGGGTCGGGCGTGTACAATTCTACCACGGCTTCAACCAGAACTTTGTGCAACCCGCGCAATATGGTGACGACAGGGCTGACCGCTGGCGGTTCCTTTGGGATTAGGGCGGCAACAGCATTGCGCGCAAGAAGTATATCGTTACTCCTGACATCATGCTGATCGTCAAAACTGCCCAGCAGTTCAGTAAGCTTTGCGCGGGCGACAGCAGCGGCGCTCTCCTCCTTTGGATGGGCGGCAAGATCGTCTTGCGCAGTCCACAACGCAGCAAGCGCGCGCATGATGCAGCCTTCTGAATCCCTCTGATTATCGGTAAACTGAACACGATAGCTGCCATCATAAAACCGCGTGACGTTAACTCTCTGGGCCTTGTCGAGTGGAATGTCCGCCAGTTCGGCCAAGGCAGCCGCTTCGTTGCCAGTCTCGAAATCGGCAGTGATAAACTGGAATTTTTCAGGTGCATTGCGGATCGTGGCAAACAGCGACTTGGGATAGTCCGAGGTTGGTTCTATTGCGCCACCGCTGGCCGGATTTAGCTTCCACAGTGGCAACATGAGATTGGTTTTGCCGGATTCGTTCACGCCGATCAGGGCGGTCACACTGTCCACAGACAACCAGCCAGAATTAGAGACAGAGCGGAAATTGCTCACCCGATAACGGCTAAGGGTAAACCCAGACTCTTGCGGGGTTTCTTTCCGAGGGTGGCGAGTTTTGTCTGTCAGAGCTTCGATTTCGAAGTTGGTGTCTTGGCGCACGGGTATTCTCCTTTAATTTGTGCGGCCTGACTGGTGTGGACATTCGCCCTGTCGCCAGTTGTCGTCGTGACGCACAATTATCCGCAGTTGTTCAAATAACGCGTGGGGTGGCAATTTCATCCCGCGAGCGCACCGAAAACTGTAAGTCATGACTGACTTTTCTTTCGAAATTGTTTGAAAATTCATGCCGCACAAAACACGGCGCCTCGAGGCAGTGATAATCTGTAACCGCCCGATTGGCACCGCGGCTTAGGCGCCGCAATCCTATCGCGAGACGGCCTATCCTGATTTTCCAACAGTGTTCGCGAGGGACTAGATGTGCGCCAGAAGCTCAGGCTGACAGTCAAATTCTTAGCCCCCCAATGTGGGACAGCCTGTCCAAGATGCTTGGTGTTGAAGTAGGTGGTAATAGGTATTCTTGCGGGTGTGGTGGGCTTTACAAGCGTTTCCCGTACGAGATCCGCGGCGGCAGCAGTTTTTCTTTTAGATCAAGATAATAGCGTCTTAGACTTGCGATATAGCCAGCCATATTTCGTTGAAATTCTTTGCTTGTGCCCATCGAATTCCCTTTCCGGGCCTAAAATCCGCTGGTGTCGTTGCTTTGATCCCTGTGTCGAAAATTTATTTTCGATCCGTCTTTCCTGTCTGATTTGTCGGGATGAAACCCGGTGCCAGCGCGTTTGTGTTTCTAGATATGCAAGGAGGCAACAGAAGTGACCACAACTGAGGATACAACGATTGTTCCAGATGATGCCAAGACTGCAGGACGTCGGTCGTGGTGGCGGTTCAGACCGCGCCCTAAGCGTCGTAACGTAAAAATTGTCATTGCGGCGCTTTTGCTTGGGGTGGCAGTCAATTACGGTGTCCTCGGTCCGATGACCCATAATATTGATGCCAATCCTGAATTTCGGGGCACCTTGGTCCCAGAGAACGGCAGTGCTGCAGTCGCGACCGCCGCCGCCCTGATAGACCGAGAGCTGAACCTACATGGTTGGACTCCCAATGATCAGTGGTTCGCGCCCTCTGCAATTCTAGACAATATGCCTAATTTTCAGATTGGCGTAGTCAATGCCGTTGGCCGCTTTAGCTTTGAGATGCTCGATCAGATTGGGCGCAGGAGCGGCTCGTCCAGCGCCGATCCAGATCTCGAGCGTGCCTCGGGCTTCTTGCAGTACCCACCTGATATTTGGATTTGGGAGCCATCAACTTCGCTCCTTCCTGGCGTTCCGTCTGAACGCCAATACCTCCAAGGGCTCGCCGCACTTACAAGCTACAATGCCCGCCTTGGACGCGGTGAGGCGGTGTTTGAGCGACGCACCGATACGCTGGCCCAAGCGTTGTCGCGTATTTCTGACGATCTCGGATCACAAACATCGCAAATCGATCGGGCACAAGCCACCGGATGGCTGATGTTCAGCCAAACCGCCGACGACGTTTTTTATCGGAACAAAGGCTTAATGTATGCCTATGGCATCATTCTTGCGTCACTTGGTGAGGATTTTTCCCAAGTCATTCAGGAGAATAACCTTGGGCCAATCTGGGAGCAGGCCCTGAAAAGCCTCCGGGATGGATCGCAGCTGCGTCCTGCCTTTGTGCTGAACGGCCGGACCGACAGATCCATATTTGCCAATCATCTTGCTCTGCAGGGTTTTGCCATGAAACGCGCGATCCTACAGCTTGAAGAATTAATCATCGTGCTGGCCATCTGACCCAGACCATCCATCACAGGAGGACTTTCCTATGTTCAAGAGACTTTTCAACACTGATCTTGCAATAATGCCTGACGACGTATCCGCAAACCAACGCCGCGGGTTGGGCTCTCTGCGAAAAGCCTATGACGATTGGCGCTTCAGCAACGACCTCGCGGCTATTGTGGCCGCATTCGACCGCCTGTCCAACCGTAGGCTGCACTTGATTGGCCTGCGTCGGGAAGCACTGTTAGATTCCGTCGCAGACATGATGGTTCATGCCGAGGAAGAACGCGTAATTGTCCGGGAGATTATCGCCATAATAGACGCGTCCACAGACAAAGAACTTAACGTCCCTGATATTCCACTTCCTGAGGAACTTCCAGAACAGACAGAAACAGCTGCTACCAAAAGATACAAATAGCCAAGCCCGAAAAGAGGGAATGCCACTAAGATGCAATGGCCTATAATCCTAAACCTGAGAATGTCAGACATGAGCTGTCGCCCCCAATCGAAGTTCTTCGTCAGCAGTCCGCGGCGATTTGCTGTTCGGATTGACAGTCACGACGACGTTGCCCTTTTTGTGTCCGGTATCGACGTGGGTATGCGCGGCAATCATTTGGGAAAATTCAAAGCTTCGGTCAATCACGGGATGGAAATATCCGGCAGATGCGAGATCAATGACTTTGCGCAGGATATCGACGGACTCTGAGGCGACACCACCAATAAGGCGCTTTCCGCGCAGCCGGGCCTTGAGCCCGCCCAAGATCATATCGGATGTACTTCCCGCAATCATCAGCATGCGGCCCTTTGGTACCAAAGCATGCCGCGCCCGGTCCCAAGGTGCTGTGTCAACGGTATCCACGACCACGTCGTATTGCGGGCCTTCTTTGGTAAAGTCTTGCATGGTGTAGTCGATGACACGGTCAGCTCCGATATCACGAACCAGATCTGCATTCGACGCACTGCAAATGCCAGTTACCTCGGCCCCAAAGTGTTTGGCGATTTGCACGCAAGCCGAACCAACAGATCCGGACGCCCCGTTGATCAGAACTCGTTCACCTGCGCGTAATTTCCCCTTATTGATCAGAAAATCATAAGCGGTTGTGG
>JAGGNB010000104.1 GCA_017886375.1 Octadecabacter sp. | reverse complement strand
GGACGCGCCACCCGGTGTAGACGGCTGGCTCCAACGCGGCCTCGTGCCGATGACGACCACGATGTTCTGGGTTACCATCGGCCAAGCTGTCGGCAGTATCACCGGCGTTGGCCTGCTGACACGTGGCTATCAATTGGGTGAGGCATCCTATGTCGCGATCAACGAATATTCACTTATCGTTTTTGCCGCGATCTTTGGCTGGATCATTTGGGACCAAACCTTAGGCGCATTGGCACTGGTCGGGATTGCCTGCATTATCGCTTCGGGCTCTATCATCGCGCTGCGATCAAAGTGAGGACGACATGATCATTTCACGCGGGCGCGGCTATATCTTCGTGCATATCCCTAAAACTGGCGGGACGGCGATGGCGCTGGCGCTGGAAGACCGCGCCAAGGCAGACGACATCATGATTGGTGACACGCCCAAGGCGCTGAAACGGCGCGGCAAGGTCAAGGGCTTTGAGACGGCAGGGCGGCTGTGGAAACATTCAACGCTGGCCGACGTCGAAGGCCTAATCACCCGCGCCGAAATGTCTGACCTGTTCACCTTCACCCTCGTGCGCAACCCGTGGGACCGAATGGTGAGCTATTATCATTGGCTAAGAACGCAGACTTTTGATCATCCGGCGGTCACGTTGGCGCATTCCAATGGCTTTTCCGGGTTCTTGAACGCGCCGCTGACCGAAGACACGTTTCGCGCCAACCCTTATGCACGCTACATGACCGACGGGGCGGGCGTCACGCATGCTGACCTCTATATCCGTCTCGAACATCTGGCCGATGATCTGGCGCCGCTCGCGACCCACCTCGGGTTTCTGCCTGTCTTGCCGATTGCCAACCAAAGTCAACGCCCCCGCGATTGGCGTGGCTTTTATACCGATTTGGACGCTGAATTGGTGGCGGACCTGTGCGCCCGAGACATCGCGACACACGGCTACAACTTCGAGCCGGTCTAGCCAAATCTTCCATTGTTTCCATTTTCATGGTCAATGAACCGTTCGCTAGTTTATTTTATGTTAACCATGATCAATGCCCCAATTTTGCCGCTTTGTGCCCAAAAGTGCGCCTTGAGAATCATCCCAAATGTTAATGTTGCTCGATCCATTTCGCTGCCGAATGGGTTCATTTAAAGATTATAGATATGGGGATATCGACTATGTTTGCTCGGAAAGACGCGATTTGGGGTGCCACGCATGGTGAAACCGGTTTGCCGAAACTAGATGCGCGTACGACCGGACTGGTTGCAGGGATCAATGTCGCGACGACCGCGGGTTGGGCGAAGGTCGAAACCATTACTGAGGGTCAGCAGGTCCTGACATTCGATGGTGGTCTGCAAACAGTTGTCGCCATAACGCGCCACGTTTTGATGGCGGATACCACCGAAGTCGCGAGCTGGCCGCTGTTCGTGCCCTCTGGTGCCCTTGGCAATCGCGATGACATGAATATTTTGCCACATCAATCCATTATGGTCGAAAGTGACGCTGCAGACGCGCTGACAGGCGACCCCTTCGCGCTCATCCCTGCTGCAACGCTTGTGGGGTATCGTGGCATCACATATGTCCGCCCATCCGATTGGGTTGAGATCATTCAGTTGCATTTCGCCAAAGACGAGATCGTTTTCGCCAACGTGGGCGCGTTGTTCTTGTGCCATTCCCAAGAAGATTTGATGTCGGACATGGGGTCAGATGCCTACGAAGTTCTGGCGATGGATGCCGCAGAAGACCTCGTTGATTGCCTGATGCATCAAGACGACGCCTTGCGCGACCGAACCTGTCCTACCGCCGCTGCGAAACAGCGGCGGGGCGTCTCGCGCGACTCTTACGGCGCCAACAGCGCGCCCATTTTATCAATGGCCTGACCCCAACCAGCATCGCCCGCGGTGCCAGCCACAACGCCGACATGCACCATCGTCATATGGGTTTTGCCACCGTCCTCGTGCAGTTCTACGATGACTTCGGTGATATCAGGATGACCCTCAGGCATGCCCATCGCTGATGGCGGGATCAGATTGCCGTCGGCGTCGCACATGCTTTCGGTGTAGACCAGACGTGTCGGGGCTGACGTCTCTTTGTAGACGCCCGTGAACCACATCGTCATCGTGCGTTCAGGTGATACCATTTCCATGCTGATCTTGCGCGTGCCACCGACCCGTACGTCCATTTCCGCCACGGGAACGGACATGCCCATCGGGCCATACCATGTCTTGAACATTTCGGGATCGGTCCACATTGCCCAAACCGCATCTATCGGTGCATCAAAGACCCGTTCAATCTTTACCCAGTTCTGATCGCTCATGATTTATCATCCTTCATTGTTTTCAAAAGGCCGTCCATCGTGTCAAATCGTACGTCCCAAATGTGGCGATACTGGTCGCTCCAGTGCGCCACCGCCTTTAGGGGGGCGGCGTTTAACGTACAGGGACGAAATTGCGCGTCTCGACCACGCGTGATCAGCCCTGCGTTTTCCAGCACACGGATGTGTTTGGACACCGCGGGTAAGCTCATCTCGAACGGTTCGGCCAAGGTGTTGACCGTCGCCTCACCTTGCGCCAGTCGCGCAAGGATCGCGCGGCGCGTCGGGTTGGCGAGGGCTGCAAAGGCCGCGTCGAGTTGGGAGGTATCTGTCATGCACCTCTTAATAAACCATACGGTTAATTAAGCAAGTGGTTTAATGTAAAACGCAAAAGGCCGCGCCCGAGGACGCGGCCTTTGCTTAGGTTTTCGAGACAGGTTTACGCGGCTTTGCTATCCACACCAGCACCGAAGCGTCCGTAGAACGTCTCACCCTTGTCTGCCATGTCACGCAACAGGGTGGGGCAGGCAAAGCGTTCGCCGTGGATTTCCGTCAGCTCGTCACAGCGTTCGGCGGCGTAGGGCGCACCGAGGATATCAAGCCATGAGAACGGGCCACCGGACCAAGGCGCAAAGCCCCAGCCAAGGATCGCACCGACATCGCCTTCGCGGATGTCCATAAGCACGCCTTCTTCCAACGCACGTACCGCCTCAAGCACTTGGCTGAACAACAAACGGTGCTGCACGTCGACCAAATCGGGTTGTTCGTCGGCGGGTGCATAGCGCGCCGTCAAACCGGACCAAAGCCCTTGGCGTTTGCCCTTTTCATCATAGTCGTAAAAGCCTGCTTTCGTCTTGCGACCAAGGCGACCTTCGTCGGCCATCCAGAAAATCAGCTCGTCTGCTGTGTCGTCATAGGCATCGCCCATCGCGGACTTCGTTGCCTTGGCAATTTTAACACCAAGGTCGATGCTGGTTTCATCCGTCAATTGCAACGGCCCCAGCGGCATGCCGACCAGTTTGGCGGCGTTTTCGATCAACGCAGGCGTGACACCTTCTTGCAGCATGCGCACGCCTTCGTTGACGTAGGGCAGGATGCAGCGGTTGGCGTAAAAGAAGCGTTCATCGTTCACCACAATCGGTGTCTTGCGGATCTGGCGCACGAAATCCAGCGATTTGGCGACAGCGATATCACCCGTTTCTTTGCCACGGATAATTTCCACCAGCGCCATTTTGTCGACAGGGCTGAAGAAATGGATGCCGATAAACTGATCTGGGCGCACGGATGCTTTTGCCAGTTCGGTGATCGGCAGCGTTGATGTGTTGGTTGCAAAGATACAATCGGAACCAACGATGGCTTCGACCTTTTTGGTCATCTCGGCCTTGACGCCGACGTCCTCGAACACGGCTTCAACGATCAGATCGCAACCCTTAAGCGCGTTCAGATCGGTGGTGGCCGTGATCATGCCCAGCACCTTGTCCTTCTTTTCAGCCGTTGCTTTCTTGCGGGCAATCCCTTTGTCCATATAGTCGGCGGTGTAGGATTTGCCCTTGTCAGCTGCAGCCTGTTCACGGTCGATCAACACGACCTCAATCCCCGCGAGCGCGGACACCAGCGAAATACCGGCGCCCATCATGCCAGCACCCAGAACGCCAACCTTTTTGACGGTTTGGTCTGCCACATCGGGACGGTTCGCGCCCTTGTCCAAGGCTTCTTTGTTGATGAACAAGGATCGGATCATCGCCTCGGATGATGGGTTCATCAAGACGTTGGTGAACCAGCGTGCTTCAATTCTAAGGGCCGTATCGAACGGTACCATCGCGCCCTCATAGACCGCAGACAACAACGCCTTGGCTGCTGGATACACGCCTTGGGTCTTGCCGTTCACCATCGCGGACGCCCCCACAAAGGTCATGAAACCCGCTGGGTGATACGGTTCGCCTCCGGGCATCTTGTAGCCCTTTTCGTCCCATGGCTTGACGATCTTCGGCTCTGACAGAACCCATGCCTTGGCCGCTGCCAAAAGCTCACCAGGTGCGACAACTTCATCGACGACACCGGCCTGCATCGCCTTTTTGGGGTCGTTCATTTTGCCTTCCAGCAGCAGTGGTGACGCCATCATCGCGCCCATTTTGCGCACAAGGCGGGTTGTACCACCCATGCCCGGAAAAATACCGACCATGATTTCAGGCAGGCCGATCTTGGCCTTTGGATTGTCGGCCACAAAAATGCGGTGACACGCCAGTGGAATTTCCAGTCCAATGCCAAGTGCGGTGCCGGGCAGGGCGGCTGCAATCGGTTTGCCGCCTTTGTTGGTTTTTGGGTCCATGCCTGCGCGTTCGATTTTACGCAGGATAGAGTGTGATTTCATCAAGCCGTCCATCAGGCCCTTTGCCGGATTGTCGCCCGCAGAGGCCTTCATCTTGGCAATGATGTTCAAGTCCATCCCGCCAGCAAAGCTGTCCTTCTTGCCGGATGTGATGATGATGCCCTTGACGGCATCATCTGCCAGCGCCTTGTCCACACAGGCATCCAGATCGTCCCAGCCCTCAAGCGACAAGACGTTCATGGATTTACCAACCACGTCCCATGTGATGATCGCGACGCCATCGGCATCGGTTTTCATTGTAAAATCAGTCATATCTGATGCTCCTTAGACGCGTTCGATGATGGTCGCCGCACCCATACCGGATGCGATGCACAAGGTCGCGAGACCCACTTCTTTGTCGGACCGCTCAAGCTCGTCCAGCAGGGTGCCGATGATGATGGCGCCAGTTGCGCCCAGCGGGTGCCCCATGGCGATGGAGCCACCGTTGACGTTGACCTTTGAATGATCGACGTCAAACGCCTGCATAAAGCGCAGAACGACCGAACTGAACGCTTCGTTCACTTCAAACAGGTCGATGTCTTTGATGTCCATGCCCGCGTCTGCAAGGATTTTGTGCGTTACAGGAACGGGTCCTGTCAGCATGATCGTCGGGTCGGTCCCGATTTTCGCTGTCTGACGAATGCGCGCGCGTGGCGTCAGACCATGTTTGATCCCGTATTCTTTTGACCCGATCAAAACGCCAGCAGCACCGTCTACGATACCCGAACTGTTGCCAGCTGTGTGAATGTGGTTGATCCGCTCAAGGTGGGGATATTTCATCAGCGCGACCTTGTCGAAACCAGGCATAACTTCGCCCATCGCTTGGAAAGCTGCGTTCAGCGCGCCCAAAGACTGCATGTCTGTCTGCGGGCGCATGTATTCGTCTGTGTCCAGAATGGTCAAACCGTTCTGATCCAACACAGGCACGATGGATTTGCTGAAATGGCCCGCGTCCCATGCGGCTTTGGCACGGCGCTGCGATTCAACGGCGAGCGAATCTGCGTCATCGCGAGAGAACCCGTATTCGGTGGCAATGATGTCAGCCGAGATACCTTGGGGCACAAAATAAGTGTCCATCGCAATCGACGGATCAACAGCAATCGCCGCGCCGTCGCTGCCCATGGGCACACGGCCCATCATTTCAACACCGCCAGCGATGTAGGCCTCGCCTGCGCCACCTTTGATCTGGTTTGCAGCAAGGTTCACAGCCTCCATGCCGGACGCGCAAAATCTGTTGATCGCAAGTCCGGGGATGGATTGATCCAAATTGGACGCCAGCACCGCAGTGCGCGCCAAACAGCCGCCCTGTTCCTTGACTTGGGTGACGTTGCCCCAAATCACATCCTCGACGGCGTGGCCTTCGAGGTTATTGCGATCCTTTAGGGCGTTCAGAATGCCCGCGGACAGGCGCGAAGCTGTGACTTCGTGAAGCGCCCCGTCGTGTCGACCCTTGCCACGCGGCGTGCGGATCGCGTCGTAGATATATGCGTCAGTCATGGTGTCTCCTTAGCTGCGATCTGCGGGACTGCCCGGCATCAGATCATAGGGGTGTTTGAAACCTTTGGTGCCCTCGATGCGGGTCATCCAAGCGTCAATGTGGGGAAATTCAGTGCGATCAAACCCGAAAGGTTCGGGGTAAAACAGGTAGCCAACGCAGGCGATGTCCGCGATGCTGAGCGCGTCGCCGGCCAGATACGGGGTGTCTTCGAGCTGGGTCTCCATGACTTTCAAAGCAGATGTCAGGCGCATCAGCAGGAATGCATTTACGTCAGCGTTTCGCTTCTCTTCGGGCAGGAAGTTGGTGTTGAACCGCAATACCCCGGCAACGCCACTGACTTTGTGGTTGTCAAAAAACATCCAGCGCAGAATGTCGCGGCGTTCTGCTGCGGATCGTCCACCAAGCTTACCGGTCTTGGACGACACATAATCCTGAATGACACCGGATTGCGTCAAGATCAGATCGCCGTCTTCCATGACCGGCACTTCGCCCATGACATTCATCGCACGAAAGTCTGGTCCGCGGGTCGCGCCGTTGAAGAAATCAACATAGACAGGCTCCCACTCTGCCTCAGACAATTCCAATGTCAGCGCGGCCTTGTAAGCGTTCCCGCTTTCGCCAAAGCAATGTAATTTGATCATGATATGCCCCTCCCAAGGGATGCGCCTTTGATTGGCGACGGATTTGAGTTGTACTTGCCAAGATGAAGATCAGCGGCATCTCTTGTCTAAAGGGCCCTATTTTAACGAACGAGTAAGTTTAGTAGCCCAGAAACAAAGGGCGTCGATAGCTGGAGAGTGAAGCGACGTCCAAGGTGAAGCCCCGATCTGTCGTGCCGCGCCCCTGAAAAAAGGGGAACACTCGGCGGTCGGGGTGGAGCACTTTCTTGCGCTTCATCTTGGCCGGTACAACTCTCCCCGAAGGGCCGATTTACGCCAGTGTGCTGGTGTCACTTCTTGCGCGCCTCCAGTTCGGAATTGAATATCCGCATTCGGTGGCCGAACGTGTCTTCGTCAATCACGCTGTCGAAGTTTTCGAACAGGAACGACAGTGCCTCGCCCTCATCCAGCCCTGCGTCTTTGGCAAAGCGTTTAAGACGGCGATACCCATCTTCGGTCATGGCCACTGGAAAGCGACGGGTGAGGCGGAAACGTTTTGGCATGTGACCTCTGATATAGGGATTGGAAAGGGCGGGTTTAACCCGCCCTCACTTTAAAAGTTAGCAGCATCCAGCGCCATCACCGTGTCACCGCCGGTGTTGATCCGCGCAAGGTGCATCTTTGTGGCTGGTAATTGGCGCGCCATATAATAGCGCCCTGTGGCGATTTTGCTGTAGTGGAAATCTGTGTCGGTGTCGCCAGCCTCCAAAGCATCCATCGACGCACGTCCCATTTTAGCCCACATCAAACCAAGGCAGACGTGGCCCATCATATGCATAAAATCGTAGGATCCAGACAGCGCGTCGTTGGGGTTTTTCATGTTCTGCATGAAATACATGCCAGCTGCTTGCAGATCTTTGGACGCATCTTTCAGCGGTTCGAGGAAATCGGCATCAAACGCTGCGTCGCCTTTGTTGTCGGCGATGTAGGTTTTGATCATCTCAAAGAACGCCATGACGGTTTTGCCGCCATTCAGCCCAAGTTTACGACCGACCAGATCAAGCGCTTGAATACCATTCGTGCCCTCATAGATCATCGTGATACGCGCATCGCGGACGAACTGCTCAAGGCCCCATTCTTGGGTAAAACCGGACCCGCCAAGGGTTTGTTGCGCCAAGACACAGGTTTCAAATCCTTTGTCGGTCAGGAACCCTTTGATCACCGGAGTCATCAGCGAAATCAGTGCTTCTGCGTCTTCATCACCGTTCTTGTGGCTGCGGTCCATCAATGTGGCGCCCCAATAGGTCAACGCGCGCGCGCCTTCGACGAACGACTTCTGGTCCATCAAGTTGCGGCGCACGTCTGGGTGGACAATGATTGGATCGGCAGGCTTGTCCGGAGCTTCGACACCGGTCACGGCGCGTCCCTGCAAGCGATCGCGCGCAAATCCAAGCGCGTTTTCATAGGCCACAGCGCCTTGTGCATAGCCTTGCAGGCCTACGCCCAGACGCGCCTCGTTCATCATTGTGAACATTGCGCGCATGCCTTTGTGCATTTCGCCAATCAGGTATCCGGTCGCGCCGTCATAGTTCATCACGCAGGTCGCATTGCCGTGGATGCCCATCTTTTCTTCCAAGCCACCACACGACAACGCATTGCGTTCGCCCAAGGACCCGTCTTCGTGGACCATAAACTTCGGCACGATGAACAGTGAAATCCCTTTCACGCCATCCGGCCCGCCTGGAATTTTTGCCAGCACGAGGTGGATGATGTTGTCGCTCAAGTCATGCTCGCCTGCCGAAATCCAGATTTTCTGGCCGGAAATCTTATAGGTGCCGTCGTCTTGTGGCACGGCTTTGGTGCGCATCAAGCCAAGGTCGGTGCCGCAATGGGGTTCGGTCAGGTTCATCGTGCCGGACCATTCGCCCGTCGCCATTTTGGGCAGGTACATCGCTTTTTGGGCGTCCGTGCCGTGAGTGACGATCGCGGAAATGTTGCCATGCGTCAGGCCAGGGTACATGTTGAACGCCATGTTCGCAGAAACCATCGGCTCCATCGCGGCGGTGTGCATGATATAGGGCAGGCCTTGGCCGCCGTATTCTTCGGCCAGATCCATCGACATCCAGCCGCCTTCGGACATTTTGTCGTAGGCGTCTTTGAAGCCGTCAGGCGTGCGCACAACGCCGTTTTCCAGACTACAGCCCTGTTTGTCGCCCACAGCGTTCAAGGGCGCTAAGACTTCGCTGGCAAGTTTGCCCGCCTCGGTCAGAACCGCACCGGTAAAATCGCGATCAAGATCTGCAAATCCCGGAATATCCATTTCGGAAATATTCAGAACGTTGTGCAGGATGAACTGTTGGTCCTTAGTGGGGGCGGTATAGCTGGGCATTGATGGCTCTTTTCGTGATGAGGTGTGGCGGGTCCGGTGGCCGCTTTAGCTTGCGAGCGCCGGTGTGTGTTCAAGTTTTGCCAATCGCGCGGCGCCCCAATCCATTTGGGCTTTCAGCTCTGAGATGGCTTCGTCAAGTTCGGCACGCTGGTCTTGCATGTCGGTCAGATGCTTTTGCGCCAGAACAAACGTCTCACGCAGTTGGGTTTCTTGGCTGTCATCCATGTTATACAGATCGAGAAGCTGGCGAATTTCTTCGAGGCTGAAGCCAAAGCGCTTTCCACGCAAAATCAGTTTAAGCCGTGCGCGGTCGCGCTTGCCGTATAGTCGCTTCTGACCTTCACGCTTTGGGAACAGCAGTTCCTTGGCCTCGTAGAAACGAAGCGTCCTTGGTGTGACTTCAAATTCCTCGCACATCTGGCGAATTGTCATGGTCTGTTCCGTCATTTCAGTGTCCTCGATGCGTTTCGTGTTCTTCGCAGGTGAGGCGTTGAAATCCACCTTACAAGCAATGTTGACGTAAACGTAAACGTTACGCCGCGTCAAAACGAAGCTTACGAAAGGTAAGCAAAGAAACTGCATGCGTTTGCGCAACAATCTAAGAGGGAGGAATGGTCAATATCTCCCCGTAACCCATGTTTTATTAGGCTTTGAGGTTTAGTTTGGCGCATCCAAAGAGTCGCGCAAAAAGCCTGTGGGCAAGTGCTGTTGTGGCAATTCACCGACCGGTTGCCTGAAATTGAGGTGGATTTCTGGGATGATACGCCCAAGGTCAGGAGGCTCTCACAGGTCGCACCCACAACTGACACCCCGTCGCTTCAGACGTGGACGCCGCGTGGCCACAAACTACCCGAGCGATTTCGCCGTGACGTCGCGCATTTCTTTCAGCTCCGCCAAGGTTTCGTCCAGCTGGCGGCGCTGGTCTTCAAGTTCACCCAACTGGCGATCGGCCAATTCGAGCCAATTTCTCATCTGCGCTTCGTCGCCGTCGTTTTCCCGGATCATCAGCCACTGGCGAATCTCCTCGAGCGGAAAACCGAACTTGCGCCCGCGCATGACCAACGTCATCCGCGCCAGTTCTTTAGCACCGTAAAACCGCGCCCGGCCGACGCGTTCGGGTGACAGTAATTCAATGTACTCGTAATAGCGTAACGTGCGCGGGGTCACATCGTACTTGGCGCACATTTCTTTAAAACTTAACCGCGGTTCTGTCATGGGGTGACTCCCTTACTTGGGGATAACCCTACGCCGCAGCGCCGCGCGGGGCAACGCCTCCGATGTTGTGTGAATTGACACTTGTGCAAAGGGCTGGGGCAGGGTTCAACGGGGCATGACCAACGAACGCCAAACCAAAATCGCAGCCCAGTTTATTGCAGCATTGCCCCATGCCAGTGCGCTGGGCATGACGTTAACAGAGATCGGCAACGGCCATGCCATGATCACCATGCCCTATGATGAACGGCTGGTCGGTGATCCCGAAACGGGTGTGATCCACGGCGGTGCGGTGTCCGCGTTGCTTGATACCTGCGGCGGTGCTGCCGTGATGGTGCATGAAAGTTTGCCTTTGGGAACCGCGACGCTTGATCTGCGGATTGACTACATGCGCCCCGCCAAACCCGGTGATACGATCACAGCGCGGGCCGAATGTTACCATGTCACCCGATCTGTGGCGTTTGTGCGTGCCACCGCTATGGACGCTGACACCGACCGCCCCGTGGCGACAGCAACGGGCGCTTTTACAATCCATACTGCCAGCACCGATGCTAAAACCGACTCTGAAACGGGGGGCGACACATGAAGCGCCCCGAACCGGTACAGGTCGTCAAACAACGCCGCGACGCCGCGCTGCAATCGCTGATCCAAGGTGTGCCCTACATTCAGTTCATGGGCATCCGGTTTGATCGGCGCGGTGATGAATTGACCGGCGTGATGCCCTATCAAGACATGCTGATCGGCAACCCGATGTTGCCGGCGCTGCATGGTGGCGCAACGTCTGCCTTTCTGGAAACCACCGCGATTATCGAATTGTCTTGGGCGATGATGTGGGACCGCATGGAAGCGGGCGAAGATGTGGGAAACTTGCGCCTCCCCAAAACCATCGATTTTACCGTCGATTATCTGCGCACGGGATTGCCGCGCGACGCTTACGCACGCGCCACGATCAACCGCTCCGGTCGCCGCTACGCCTCGGTGCACGTTGAGGCTTGGCAGGACAACCGCACACGGCTGTTTGCGCAGGCGACGGGACATTTCCTGATGCCCCAAGACGATGGCTGACCCTGTCGCGTCAGTGACCCGACCCCTGACACACCGCCGCATTTTGCACATCGCGGTGCCGGTGCTACTGGCCAATATCACCATTCCGCTGCTCGGCCTTGTGGATACAGGCGTTATTGGTCAACTGGGGCTCGCTGCCCCCATCGGGGCCGTCGGGATTGGCGCGATCATCCTCACGGCGCTGTACTGGATATTCGGCTTTTTGCGCATGGGCACGACGGGCTTTGCCGCCCAAGCGATCGGCGCAGGGGACACGGACGAATCCGCGGCCATCCTGATCCGTGCGCTGGGCATCGCCGCCATTGGCGGCCTCTCCATCGTCTTTTTGCAATCGCCACTGTTTGCCTTGGGCTTTTGGCTGTCACCCGCCAGTGGCGAGGTAGAAACCCTTGCGCGCAGTTACATGTCCATCCGTGTGTGGTCCGCGCCTTTCCTAATCTCGACCTTCGCCATAACAGGTTGGCTGGTCGCGGCTGAACGAACCCGCGACATTCTGGTGATCCAATTGGCGATGAACGGCACGAACATTGGCCTTGATCTGTTGTTCGTTCCGGTCTTTGGATGGGGCGTGCAGGGCGTCGCTGCCGCGACAGTCATCGCTGAAATCTCAGGTTCCGGCCTTGGCCTGTGGTACTGCCGCGCGGCGTTCGCCGCTGCCCCATGGCACACCGGAACTGATGCGTGGGCGCGCCTGCTGGACCCCGTCAAACTCAAACGTTTCGTGTCGGTGAATGTCGACATCCTGATCCGTTCGTTGTTGTTGCAAGCGATCTTCATGTCGTTTCTGTTCTTTGGCGCGACATACGGCGACACGCGGCTCGCGGCGAACCATATCCTGTTGCAATTTTTGTCCGTCACGGCTTATGCGATGGACGGTTTCGCCTTTGCCGCTGAATCGCTTGTCGGTCAAGCAATGGGCGCACGTCGCCGCGCGGCCTTTCGCCGTGCCGCGCTTATGGTGTCGCTTTGGTGCTTTGGCACAGGTGTCATTCTTGCGCTGGCATTTGCCCTATTTGGTGGCGCAATTATTGATGCCATGACCACCGCACCCGATGTGCGCATCGCCGCACGCAACTACCTGATCTACATGGCGCTGACGCCACTGATCTCGGCGGCACCTTTCATGCTTGATGGTATCTTCATCGGCGCTACCCGCACCCGCGACATGCGCAATATGATGGTGATTTCCACGGTAATCTATTTCGCCGCCGCCCTATTGTTGATGCCGATCGCCGCAAATCACGGTCTCTGGATAGCCCTGCTGATCAGTTTCGCGGCACGCGGCGCAAC
>JAGGNB010000001.1 GCA_017886375.1 Octadecabacter sp. | reverse complement strand
CAGCGCCTTGCCAGACCATAATCCCGAACGGTTCAAATCCGCCGTCAACGGCGATCTTGGTCATCGGCTGCATCAACCCCCAACCCGCACCAAAAAAAACCAACGCCAACCAAGGCAGCGCTGCGTCCCGTGTCATGACGAAAGTCCAGCAGGTCCCTGTTGGCTTAGCCGTCCGCCCTGACGCACCGCTTCAACGCGCGTGGCTTTGCCTGTGCGATCATCAGTTTCAACATAGATGCCGGACAACGTGGCCTCGCCATTGGCGGGTTCAAAGCGCCCTTTCGGCATTCCGGTGATGAAGCGACGCAGCGGTTCGGCCTTGTCCATGCCGATGACCGAATTGTAGTCGCCACACATCCCCGCATCAGATTGAAACGCCGTGCCGCCGGGCAGGATCATCGTGTCCGATGTGGGTACGTGGGTGTGGGTGCCGACAACGATGCTGGCGCGACCATCGCAAAAGTGGCCCACAGCCATCTTTTCAGACGTCGCTTCGCAATGGATGTCGATCAGGCTGGCGTTGACAGTACCGCCCATTGGATGCGCCTTCAGCACCGTATCCAAGGCGGAAAACGGATCATCAAAGGGGCGTTTCATGAAAACTTGGCCAAGCGCCTGCGCCACCAGCACTTTGCGCCCGCGCGAGGCCTCAAACACTTTTGCGCCTTTGCCGGGGGCCGATTTGGAAAAGTTGAGCGGGCGAATGATGCGCGGCTCGGCTTCGCAGAACTGGATCATGTCTTTTTGGTCAAACGAATGATCGCCTAGCGTCAAAACGTCCGCGCCCGCATCAAGTAACGCCTTGGCGTGGGCGCTGGTCAGCCCCGCACCATTGCTGGCATTTTCACCGTTCACGACGACAAAATCGAGTTTCCAGTCCTCGCGCAGCTTGCCCAGCTGTTCAATAATTGCAGTTCGGCCAGACCGGCCCACGACGTCGCCTAGGAAGAGTATTTTCATGGGGTGGGGTATTCCAAGGGTACGGTCCAGACGCAAGGGCTGAGTGGGGCCCTGCCCCGTCCTTCGGACTCCCCGGGATATTTTTGAAGCAAAGACGCGGTTAAGAGATGTCTATAATGCCAGTCTCGGTGACGATCAGGTCCAGCGGCTGGTCCGTCGGTTCCAGCGGTAAATCAGGCATTTCTTGTTCCGAGTAGGCAAACCCGATGGCAAGCGTCGGCCTATGGGCGCGCAAACCTTCAAGTGTGCGATCATAAAACCCGCCCCCATAGCCCAACCGGCCACCGTTGCGCGAAAACGCCAGCAGCGGCACGATGAGGATCTCAGGGGTGATCCAGTCGCCAATGCTGGGGATTTTGGCGCCAAATGTCCCCGCTTCCATGACGCAGTCCGGGGTCCATGCGCGAAATTTGAGCGGTGTGGCGGGGGCGATGATCACGGGCATGCAAACCGCGCCGTGTGCGCTGGCTTCTTCCATCGCGGCTGTCGGATCGATTTCCGTCCGCATCTGCGCATATCCCGCCAATGGCACGCCACGATAGCCGGCCAGAACCGACGACAGATAGCCTGCGTGGGCCAAGCGCGCGCCGCCGGCGGCTTTGTGGGCGATGTGGCGCGCGGCAAATGCCGCCTTGCGCGCCGCGTCCTTGCGGTCTGCAAGGGTCACAGCAACATCACAGCAGCAAGGCCAAGGAACGCAAAGAAGCCGACCACGTCCGTCACCGTCGTCACAAACGCACCCGACGCGAGCGCAGGGTCGACGCCCATTTTTTCAAGCAAAACAGGAATGCCTGTCCCCGCGAGCCCTGCCACGACCATGTTGATCACCATCGCAATCGCGATCACCAGACCCAGCATCGGTGAGCCAAACCAGACCCAACCAACAATGCCCATCACAACAGCAAATATTGCGCCGTTCACCAGACCCACCAAGACTTCGCGGCGAATAACCCGCCAGACGTTGGCACCGGTAAGGTCTTTGGTGGCGATGGATCGCACAGCAACCGTCAGGCTTTGTGTGCCCGCATTGCCGCCCATGGACGCCACGATGGGCATCAACACCGCCAGCGCCACGAGGGTCGCGATTGTGTCTTCAAACAGCGAAATAATGAGCGACGCAAAAATAGCGGTCACAAGGTTCACGGCCAACCACGGAAACCGGCGTTTTGTGGTGGCGATCACTTTGTCAGTCAGGCTGGATTCCGCGTCCACACCCGCAAGGCGCAGGATGTCTTCGTCATGTTCATCGTCCAGCACGATCATCGCGTCATCGATTGTGATCACCCCGACCAAACGGTCGTCTTCGTCCACAACGGGCGCTGAAATCAGGTGGTATTGGTTGAACGCATAGGCCACTTCTTCTTCGTCCTGATCGACGCGGAAGGTGCGAAAACTGTCCTCCATCAGTTCGGTCAGATGGATCAGTCGCGGCGTGCCAAGCAATCGGCCAAGTGTGACGTAACCCACGGGTTTCATGCGCGGATCGACCAAGATCACATGGTAGAATTGTTCTGGCAGGTCATCGCTTGCCCGCAGAAAATCAATCGTTTGGCCGACGGTCCAATGGGACGGCGCGCGCACGACTTCCATCTGCATAAGCCGGCCAGCAGATTCATCGGGATAGGCCAACGCCTTTTCGACGGCGACACGGTTTCCCGCCTCAAGCGCGTCCAAAACCTGTCCTTGTTGGTCCAAACCAAGATCTTCGACCAGATCGACCACGTCGTCGGATTCAAGATCGCGAACCGCCTCGGCCAGCTCGGCTGGGCCCAATAGATCAATAACTTCGGAGCGTAGATCGTCCCCGAGCTCCGACAGAATTTCACCGTCAATACCATCGCGCCAAAGGAACAGAAGCGTCGCGCGGTCACGCTGGTCAATCTGTTCAAGAAGGTCGGCAATGTCGGCGGGGTGCAGCGGATTAAGAAGCGCGTCAAGCGCGGCAACATTGGCGCTGCCAACAGCATCAAGAACTGCAGCGACGAGGCGTTTTGGCAGACCTTCGTCGTCTACGTCTTCGTCTTCGATGATGTCTGCTGAGTCTGCCATAACGCGCCCCTTTGCGGCGCAGCATATCCATATGCCGCTCACCCTCAAGCGGTCATCGGTGAATTCATGATTTACCCAACGCTGCAGCGCGCATAGGGGTGGTGGATGACAGATCAACTTCTTCTCGGCCAAACTTTGCGGTTTTCAAGGGATCCAT
>JAGGNB010000068.1 GCA_017886375.1 Octadecabacter sp. | reverse complement strand
CGCACAAACCCGTCGGGCAAAGCGCCGAGTGCGGCCGCCACGAACCCACACGCAGCCGCCAAACCATCCGGCGTCTGCGCATAAACATCCGCCTCGCAACTCTGCAAAAGTCGGCGCCGTTCCCCCATCTGGGCTGCGTAAGCACCATCAAACGTCAGCCAGGGACCCACGACAGGGCGCATTGACGGCAGGCGCGCAGCGGCAACGTCGGCCTGACCGCGCGGCAATCTATCCTGCAATATCGGAATCGGAATATCGTTCATTTGCGCCGCCTGTTCGTGTCGCTTTTTGATCTGACAGACGCAAATTACCCCGTCACTTTGATCATAGCCAGTGGAGACAAGCCATGAACACCCATTATCGCGACACCCGCAAAATCGACCCGTCCAGGGGCTCTGTTTTGGGGGACGGTACCCCAAACGACAACGATCGCGTTGAAATCGGTCCGACGCAGCTGGCGTTTGGTGAATGGGACGCTGCGGGTCTGGTTCTGCCGAACTTGCAGAACATGCGCGAATACCGCTGGCAACGCCTGACGCAACACATTGTGGATCGCGGGTATGGCGGCTTGCTGATGTTTGACCCGCTCAACATTCGATACGCTACCGACAGCACAAACATGCAATTGTGGAACACCCACAATCCGTTTCGTGCGGTGCTGCTGTGTGCCGATGGATACATGGTTATCTGGGACTACAAAATTTCGCCATTCCTGAGCGCGTTTAACCCGCTTGTGCGCGAACGGCGCAGCGGTGCGTCGATGTTCTATTTCTCAAACGGTAACAAAGGCTTACAGGCCGCATCTACCTTCGCAGATGAGGTCAAAGACATCATGCGCGACCATGCAGGGACAAACACACGCCTCGCGGTGGACAAGATCATGGTCGACGGACTTCGCGCACTCGAAGCCCGCGGATTTGAGGTGATGGAAGGCGAAGAAGTCACCGAACACGCACGCTCCATCAAAGGCGTCGACGAAATCCTTGCCATGCGCTGCGCCAATCACGCCTGCGAAACCGCCGTCAAAGTCATGGAGGATTTCGCCCGCAGTCAGTCCGGCAACGGCGTCACATCCGAAGACGATATCTGGTCGGTGCTCCACGGCGAAAACATCAAACGCGGCGGCGAATGGATCGAAACCCGTCTGCTGGCGTCCGGCCCGCGCACGAACCCGTGGTTCCAGGAATGTGGACCACGAATCACCCAGCCGAACGAAATCCTCGCGTTTGATACAGATCTGATTGGCAGCTACGGCATTTGTATCGACATCTCACGCACGTGGTGGATCGGCGATGAAAAACCCCGCCCCGATATGGTTGAGGCGATGAAGCACGGCGTGGAACATATTGAAACCAATATGCAAATGCTCAAGCCGGGGGTGAATATCCAAGACCTAAGCCGCAACACCCATGTGTTGGACGCAAAATATCAAAAACAAAAATACGGCTGCCTGATGCACGGCGTTGGCTTGTGCGATGAATGGCCACTGGTCGCCTACCCCGACAGAATGGTCGAAGGCGCGTTTGATCACGAACTCGAACCGGGCATGGTTTTGTGCGTTGAGGCTTTGATCGGCGAAGAAGGCGGCGATTTTTCAATCAAACTCGAAGATCAAGTGCTGATCACCGAAGAAGGGTTCGAAAATTTGACGACATATCCCCATGACGATGCACTTATGGGGCGATGAGCCAGGGCGCTAGGGAAACGCGACCGACGCGACCAATCCGAAATGATCCGACCCCAGTTGCGGACGAACCGACAACGTCCCCGTTCCACCTGTCGCCAACACATGATCGATGCCCAATGGGTATCCAAATAGATCAAACGTTCGCACCAACCGACCCACCCGCGCGGTTGCAGTGGCCTGTTCAAACCATGTCAACGTTCGCCCTGAAGGAACCATATTGAAATCCCCGCCAATGACAGTCACACCGCCATCCAGTTTCGGTATTTCTTCAATCAAAGCAATGGTATGGTCTTGTTGCAAATGCGGCCATGGCCAATGTAGATGCACCGATACGACCTGTACCAATGTCCCACGCACAACCGTGACGGCCGACGCAAAACCAAGCGCACGGGCACAGGTTTCGTACAACAATGGCGTGCGCGACAGTACTGCAACTGCGCCAACCGAATGGGCGTCGCACACCAGCTGATAGGGATACAGGTCGCTGATGTTGTCCAACATCGCCAAGTTGACGCGGCTGACCTCTTGCAAGGTGACAACATCGGCGTTGGCCAGACGCAGATCGGCCATAAGCAAGGTGCGATCGCTTGGCCGGAACATCATGTTCTTTTGATAAAGTGTTAGATCCACTCCATCGCGCGGATTGCCGTGTGGCAAAAAACCTGCCCCATGCCAAAGCGCGCCTAAACACGCAATAACCGCGAGGACCTGTGCACCACGCCACCGCCACACCAAGCCCGACACCACAAGACACCCGATCAGGATTATCGGTCGAAACACCGCCAGACTGTCCCCCAGCCCGTGCACCTCCCCCGCGAATGACGCGGCCAAAATGACAGCCGCGCAAACAACCAATCCGCGTGCACTCCAAGACCACATTTACTCACCTTCCTGTGACGCAAGCGTCACATCCCTTGCGGGCGCATCCGCCTTGCGCCACCTGTACTGCAACACCAGGTCGAAAGGCGATGCCAAATGCCCACCACACGTTTTACCTTCCCCGGTCATGATGGCCAGCAACTCGCTGCCCGTCTTGATCTGCCCGAAGGTCCCCACCTTGCGACGGCCCTGTTCGCCCACTGCTTCACCTGCTCCAAAGACATCCCCGCAGCGCGCCGCATTGCAGCGCGCCTGTCGTCCATGGGCATCGCCGTGCTGCGGTTTGACTTCACCGGTTTGGGCCATTCGGAGGGCGAATTTGAAAACACGAATTTCACCACCAACGTGCACGACCTCGTGGCGGCCAGCGCAGAACTCGCGCGGCGCGGCATGTGCCCGTCGCTGCTGGTCGGTCACAGCTTAGGCGGGGCCGCCGTGCTCAAAGCAGCACCCCAGATGAAAAACATCAAGGCGGTTGTGACCTTGGGCGCACCGTTTGACCCAGAACACGTCACCAAGAATTTCACCGATGCACTGCCGCAGATCATCCGTGACGGCGTCGCCGAAGTGTCGCTTGGCGGGCGCCCTTTCCGCATCTCCAACGACTTCCTGCAAGACATCGCCAAAGGCAAACTCACCCCCGCCATCGCAGCCCTTAACGCCGCCCTGCTGGTGCTCCACGCGCCGCGCGACGCCACAGTTTCAATCGACAACGCGTCTGAAATCTTTCTCGCAGCCAAACACCCCAAGAGCTTTATAACGTTGGACGGTGCCGACCATCTGTTAAGCCGCGCAGAGGATGCCGAATACGCCGCTGACGTCATCGCGACATGGGCCAAGCGCTACATTGACATGCCCAGCCCTGCCCCACCTGTCGGCACCCCCGAAGGCGTGTTGCGCTTTTCTGAGGCGGATCCGAATGGCTTCCTGCAAGACATACAATCTGGGCCGCATCACCTGCTCGCAGATGAACCCGCAGCCTACGGCGGCACCAACAAAGGCCTGACACCTTATGGCTTTCTGTCTGCAGGCCTCGGCGCGTGTACGTCCATGACCATCCGCATGTATGCCCGCCGCAAAGGCTGGCCGCTCGCCTCTGTCAGCGTTGATGTGACCCACAATAAAGTCCACGGACAGGACGCGGGCACGGAAACCAAATCAAAGATCGACAGCTTCGTTCGAACAATTACCCTGCAAGGCGACCTTGACGACAGCCAACGCGCCCGCTTGCTCGAAATCGCCGACCGTTGCCCAGTGCATCAATCATTGGAACGCTCCAACCACATTGAAACAAAACTCGCCTGAATCCTGCGGTCTGCCGCTATTCTTTCGCCTGCCTTTGTCTCAAAAGTATCCCCCCGGAGGGTCGATATCGCCAAATCGCCCCGCCACCGCGATGGGCTCACACCCACCACAGACACCAAACAAAAAAATGAGGCGCGGAGCATCGCTCCGCGCCTCTCAATTTAACGACCCCAATTGGGCGTATTAGCTGCGGGCCTTACCGACAAGCTTCCAGATCGCTGGGACAAGCAATGCCGCCAACGCCAACTTCAGAAAATCACCAAGGATGAAAGGTGTGAATCCCCACTGAAGGATCGGCTGGTCCCAACCATAAAGTGACCCCAGCCACAACAAACCCGGAATGTAGATCAACGCATTGCCGATCAACATCGCCAGCGCCATGGTCCCGATGGACCGGTCCCAGCCTTTGCGCGCCGCAAATCCAAGCGCCAAAGTCGCCAACACGTAGCCGACCAAATAGCCGCCCGTGCTGCCCATCATATACTCAAAGCCAAACGCCTCGGCGGAAGACCCTGCAAAAACATCAAAGCCGGCAAGACCGACAATCATATAGCCAAGGATCGTCGCCATACCCAGACGCGGGCCATAGGCGGCACCGACCGTCAGCACTGCAAACGTGCCCATGGTGATCGGAACAGGGATCATCGGGATCGAAACCTTCGCGGCCACTGCCAGCAAAACGATGCCAAGCAGCACCATGACGACCTGTTTGATCCGAAGCGCTGCGCCCTCGGTTGGGCCAAAAACTTCGGCCAATGCGGGGTTATTCATCGTCATCGCCATTGTGTACGGCTCCTGTGATTGTCTCATTTATATAAGTCATGCCCCAGCAGGTCGGTTTCTGCAAGTGCGAAGCCCAATCAGGTTATTCAGTTGGCACATAAGTTGTTATCGATTGATAGTCCTTGCGCGGCCCGCTTACGTCCCACGTCACGCTCCAACGCGGCCAGTCCGACAGCTCATAGCCACCGCGATACATATCCGCCCCGCACAGATGCGCGCTCGCCAGCCCGCCAATCTTTGGATCAAAGTCATGAAAGTCACGGCCATCCGCAAAGCGAACCCAAATGCGTCCCGTGTCTTCGTGCCATAAATAACTGCGCTCTGCATGAAACCGCTGATCGTTCAGGATCAACGCACCGGTTTCGCGGTAAACCGCGCCGGTGGACGACAGGGACAACACGGCCCGCCCGTCAAATCGCGATTGCGCGGCCGCCCTGCGGTCATCAATGACACGCGCGACATCATATGACCCGATAAATGCGGATAACCGACTCATTCTGACCGCCCTTCCCTTGTGACCCGTGCTGCACCCCCTTATGACGCCTGCATCCGCTTTTGCACCTCACAAAAAGGCCAAAACCCATGATCCCCCGCTATTCACGCCCCGCCATGACCGACATTTGGGAACCTGCAACCAAGTTCCGCATCTGGTATGAGATCGAAGCCCATGCCTGCGAAGCCATGGCCGACATTGGCGTCATCCCGCGCGAAAACGCCGATGCGGTGTGGAAAGCGAAAGACGTCGAATTTGACGTGGCGCGGATTGACGAAATCGAAGCCGTGACAAAACACGACGTCATCGCGTTTCTGACCCATCTGGCCGAACACGTCGGCAGCGACGAAGCCCGCTTTGTTCACCAAGGCATGACTTCTTCTGACGTGTTGGACACCTGTTTTAACGTCCAACTGGTGCGTGCTGCGGACATTCTGATCACGGACATCCAAGCCCTGCTCGCAGCGCTGAAACGCCGCGCGATGGAACATAAAATGACTATCCGTGTCGGTCGCAGCCACGGCATTCACGCCGAACCGACCACCATGGGCCTGACATTCGCGCGTTTTTACGCCGAAATGGACCGCAACCTTGCACGTATGAAAACTGCCCGTGCTGAGGTTTCGACCGGTGCTGTGTCCGGCGCAGTTGGCACGTTTGCCAATATTGATCCCCGCGTCGAAGAACATGTTTGTGCGCAATTGGGCCTAACGCCTGAACCAATTTCCACCCAAGTGATCCCGCGCGACCGCCACGCCATGTTTTTTGCCACACTCGGCGTGATTGCCAGCTCAATTGAAAACGTGTCCACAGAAATTCGTCACATGCAGCGCACAGAAGTGTTGGAAGGTGCGGAGTTCTTTTCAGCCGGGCAAAAAGGCTCCTCGGCGATGCCGCACAAAAAGAACCCAGTGCTGACCGAAAACCTTACAGGTCTGGCGCGTCTTGTGCGCATGACCGTGATCCCCGCGATGGAAAACGTCGCCCTGTGGCACGAACGCGATATCAGCCATTCCTCTGTCGAACGCGGCATTGGGCCGGACGCGACCGTCACGCTGGACTTCGCCCTCAACCGCTTGACGGGTGTTGTCGATAAGATGCTGATTTTCCCTGAAAATATGCTCGACAATATGAACAAATTTCCTGGCCTTGTGATGTCACAGCGCGTGCTTTTGGCGCTGACGCAGGCGGGCACGTCGCGCGAAGATGCCTATGCGATGGTCCAGCGTAATGCTTTGAAAGTCTGGGAAGACCGGACAGATTTCCGCGAAGAACTGCTGGCGGACGAACAGGTCGTTGCGGCGCTCGGCGTGGAGGCGATCAACGACAATTTCAACCTCGATTATCATACCAAACACGTCGATACGATTTTTGCCCGCGTTTTTGGCGCAGACACGTAAACTCGCAAAGATGCCTCCATGGGCCCCCCAAAGGCCCATGGGTTGGCGACTTGGCTACGCTGCGTTCAGGTGCAGCGCAGTGTTGGCGACTTGTTTATGTCGTGCAGCAATCGCCATAACCGCATATTTGTGGCCATCGTCACTGTTTTCATACGGGTCGCCCAATAGTTCGGCACCGTAGCCCAACCGTTTCAGCGCGCGCAAAAGCCACAGGTTTGACAATGAAATCAACGTGTCAGCGCCTTCGGCGTTGGCCATGCCGATCAACCCTTCAACGATCAGATCAAGGCACTGCGTGCGCACCCGCATGGATTTGACCTCGGGTGAAATAACCAACCGCGTGCATTCCCAAATTTTGGGGCTTTCGATCACATCTGGCAGCACATCGCTGGGGATGCTCGACAGTTTGCCGGTCATTGCATCCTTCAACATATAGGTGTGATCGCCCCAGTGTGCGGCTGTCGACATTCCGCGCGCCCCTGCCAAAACACGACCATCGTCGTCCAGCACAAGGGAATAGCGCGCCATCGGGTTGTCGTACTGGTCCATTTCCACATCCGCATTATGTGGAATTTGCCAATGCAATGTATCGACAAAAAACTTTTTCCGCAGGCTAAGATAGTCGTAAAAAGACGAACCGTGCAGGTGCACGTTGGACAATTCAAAGTTGACATTTTTCATAGTTACTCTCCTTTTTGGAGAGTCCATGTAGCGCCGAGATCAATTGATTGTTAACTAAGAAACTGCTTTCGCCGCGTTAAAAATTTTATGCATTGATGAAAATCCAACGATTAACCTTTTGTAAATGATTTCAAAAGGTTCAGATCAATCCAAATTCTCCAACCATTGCGGCGGCTTGGGCAGATGTTTTTGCGCCAAGCTTCATCTTGGCGTTCTTCAGGCGCTGTTTTACGGCCCCCTCAGAAATACTTAATGAATGTGCAATTTGTTTCAAACGCAAGCCTTCTTTGACCATTCTCAAAGCCTCAAGTTCCGCATTCGTGAGATTCGTTGGCGGCGCTTTGGCATGGTGGCGCTGCACAACGTAGGCATGCAGCGCGTCAATCTCCGCCTGTTCAAACTCACGATCGGAGCGCGCGAACGTCCCGAACGATCGCTGGCCTTCACGGTTGCCGTCAAAACAGGCAACCGCCACGCCGTAGCGCAACCCAAACGTCTGCGCCTGATCCAGAACGCGCATCGGATCGGGCAAATCAATCGCGCTCCAACGGATCGCGCCTGTGTTGGCGTAAATCCACCGAATGACCGGATCGTGCAGCATAAACCGATGGGTTGTATAGTGATCCGCCCACGGCGCAGGCAGTTCATTCACTTCCTCAAGCGGGAAAGCGAAGCCGACACGCAAAGCGATATAATAGCCATTTCTGGCTATCATTTTAACACCTTCAGCAGAATTCAGCTCGGTCAAGCCTGGCCCTTTCGACGGAATAATTAGTGAATGGCTCTGTCATTGCAGTCACCAATCAAATACGTTCGCCATAATGCAAGTCGCAGTACCCTAAACGTTGGGGACGCGTACAAGCAACCGCAAAGCGAGTGGGGGGAGCAATGGCTGATATCAGAAAAATAAAAGTGTTGCTGGAAAGTGTTGAGAATCTGGCCCCGTCAGGTTTCGCAATCGCATTCCATATCCGCCTGACGTCGCCCGACTTCTTGTTTCAAACATACCCGAAAGACTGGACCGACATCTACTCGGAAAAAGGCTACGTGATGCAGGACCCGATTGTGCGGTGGGGTTTCACCGAAACAGGGTCAATCCGTTGGTCGCTTTTGGCTGAAATGGACGATCACAACATAATAGAACAATCACTTGCCTTCGGAATGAAATACGGCGTCGCCATCGCGACTGACACGGGTGGAAGCCGCAGCTTCGCTGGTTTTTCGCGCCCCGACCGCGAATATACTGACGCAGAAATCGGTCAGTTGTCGCAGTGTGTGCAGGCGCTTCACGATATGACAGCGTCGCAGGACGGCATGGACGAAAGCTGGCGGACTGAACTGCATCAGTTGTCCGTTAAGATGACCCACGCCACCACAACCTAAGCGCGAATATCGTGCTGCGACACTTGGGTTTTACTCCCCAGTTTCGCGCCTTTTTCACGGGTGCCGACAGCGGGGCACGCAAGCCCCATCCGAAATAAATAATAACCATAAGTGGCCACCGACAAACCGATGCGATTAATATCCTGTTCACCTTGAACGGCTAAGAACACGCAGTCGCCCTTTTTCAGGAGCACGCTGTTATGGCCGCCACCCCGACCTCATTGCCCCGAACCGATATAACCCGATCCCGTAAGGCAGCGATGGTGGTGCAACTGCTGTTGCGCAGTGGCGGTGATCTGCCGTTGTCGCAATTGCCCGAAGCGGCGCAGGAGCGCCTGACCCGCGAACTCGGCGCGCTCAGCATCATCGACAAGGACACGCTGAACAGCGTTGCGCAGGAATTCGCCCGCGAACTTGCTGACGTCGCTCTGACCGCCCCCGGCAGTTTTGAGGCGGCGTTAAAATCTCTCGACGGGCGCATTTCAGCGGCGACAGTGGCGCGCTTGCGCGAAGAAGCCGCAGCGCAATCCGGCAGCGACCCGTGGATCATCGTGCTTGCCCTGACAGCCGAGGAAATGCTGCCCATCACCGACGCCGAAAGCGCAGAAGTTTGCGCCATATTTCTCTCAAAACTCCCGACGAGCAAGGCTGCAACCCTGTTGGGCTTGATGCCAGGGGATCGCGCCCGCCGGATCGCCTATGCCATGTCCAAGACAACAAACGTCACATCCGACACCATCACGCGGATCGGCAAAGGATTGGCGCAGCATTACTGCGGCGCATCCCTGCCCGCCTTTAGCGACAGCGCTGAACAGCGTATCGGGGCGATCCTCAACTCAACCCCCGCCGCGACCCGCGATAAAGTCCTTGAGGGTCTATTGTCGCAGGACCCGACCTTTGGCGAAAGCGTGCGCAAAGCGATCTTCACTTTCGCGGACATCCCCGCACGGCTCGCCATTGCGGACGTGCCCAAGGTCCTGCGCGACATCGACCCGAAAGATCTTGTGCGCGCCTTGTCCTCAGCCACCGAAATGGGCGGACTTTTGGCAACGTCAGCTGCCCATCTGCTCGACAATATGTCGACACGCATGGCCGACAGCCTACGCGAAGACATGTCGGAAGCCGGCCAGATCAAACAATCCGACGCAGAAGCCGCCCAAACCGCCGTGGTCATGGCCATCCGCGCGGCGGCGGATGGCGGCACGATCATGCTCAATCTGGGCGGCGAAGACTAACGCGCCGTTTGCAGGGTTTCCTGCGCGGGCATGTCAGCCTAGCATGACCGCATGACAAAGCCAAAAATCCCCTCACCCGCCCGCCGCTGGCACGACATGGGCGGCGACACCGCTGGCCCAATCCCGATGGAGCAACGTCCAGACGCCGATCATGACTTCGCACTTTGGGAAAAGCGCGTAGATGCCTTGATGATCCTCGGCTCTGCGAAGGGATTTTTCACGGTCGACGGATTGCGCCGTGTCCTCGAAGATTTGGGCGAAGACGCGTTTGAAACCATGACCTATTACGAACGCTGGATCATGGCTGTGAACCAGAACCTCATCGAAGGGGGCGCCTATACCACGGCCGACCTCGCGGCGAAAATGGCCGACGTCACCGCGCGCGGTGACACCTACGGTGATGCAGCGGCACCTGTTAAATGAAAACAATTTGATGCAAAAAGTCCGTGTAAAACCCCTCATGCCACCGGGTCACGTGCGCACCCCTGCCTATCTGCGCGGCAAGGTCGGCGTCATCGAACGCTCACTTGGCGTGTTTCCAAATCCCGAAGACCTCGCGTACGGCGTGACTGCCAGCGCGCTGCCATTACACCGCGTTCGGTTCACCATGGCCGATGTTTGGGGGGCAAATGCCGAAAACCCTGACGACACGCTGGACGCCGAAATCTATGAACATTGGTTGGAGCCTGCAGATGCCACATGACCACCATGACCATGATACTCTCAGCCCGTCTGGACATCCCTACCGCGCCGATGACGATGCACCGCTAAGCTATTGGCAGGTGATGGAAATCGCCGTGCGCGAATTGCTGGTTGAAAAGGGCATTACCACTGCCAGCGAAATCGCGTCCCAGATTGATACAATGGATGCCCGCACCCCCTCCAATGGGGCGCAGGTCGTGGCCCGCGCATGGTGCGATCCTGAATTTCACGCGGCACTGATGGATGACGCGTCCGAAGCGACGCGCGCCATGGGTTTCGACATCGGCGCGCTGAAATTGATCGCCGTGGAAAACACGGGCGACGTCCACAACATGATCGTGTGCACCCTGTGTTCATGTTACCCGCGCAATCTTTTGGGCCTGCCACCGGATTGGTACAAATCCCGCGCCTATCGCAGCCGTACCGTGCGTGAACCACGATCTGTATTGGCTGAATTCGGCGTCATATTGCCCGACAAAACGAAAATTCGCGTCCACGACAGCACCGCAGACATGCGCTACATCGTGATCCCGAACCGACCCGAAGGCACGGAAAACATGTCACAAAATGACCTTGCTGGGCTTGTGACCCGTGACAGCATGATCGGTACCGGCCTCTCGATCACACCCCCACCCATCGGCGCCTAGCGAAGAACAGCAGACGCCATAATCGCACCGGGGCCGGGTTCTTGGATGATAACCACCAAAGGCCCACCACCAGAAATATTGACCGTCATATTCAGATCGCCACCGCCGCTCCATTCACCGACACTGCGCCAATCGGTCACGATATTGACATAGCTCAGCGATCTGCCCGCGTTTTCACCACGGCGGATATCAACAGTTTCTTGTGGGCTATACCGGACGAGCTGCACAATTGTTCCACTGCGCAACGGTCGCGATGTTTGGCCCGTGATCTGCAACCGATCACCAGAACGTTGCAACACAATGCGCGTGCCTGTCGGGCTGGCATTGTGGGCTTGGATCAAGTTCGCAACATCCATCGGCTTGGTGCCGACCACATGATCCGCGCCGCCAATAATCATCTGCGGCGTGTAAATCGAACTGGCCCCCGCAACGTGGGCATAGCGTTGCTGGCGCACCGTGTGTGCGGGATCGGCAAAACTATCCGCCCAACCGATGTAATCCCAATAATCGACATGCAGTGCCAACGGGATCACATCTGATCGCGCCGCCAATGCGTGCAACATTTCGTCCGCTGGCGGGCAACTGGAACAGCCTTGCGATGTGTAAAGTTCAACAACCACAGGGCCATCAGCCATCGCGGGTGTAACAAGGGCAAAGCATGTGGCCCAAATCGAAAAGGCGGCGGCGAAAGTTTTGCGCATAAAAAATCCTGTCGTTGAACCCTTTGCCTAGCGCACGGACGCGCGACACGCCAATCAACCGTTTGCGATTGAACTGTTACAATAGCATTGTAGCGCTGTAAGAACACCGACAGATACGGATACAAGACGCATCAAAATCTAGTAAAACAAGGCTTGGCACCAATTGTGTGCAATAGTATACCGAAATCAGAATCATCATCCATGCCCCTGCAGGAGAGACCGATATGCCCATCACAGTAGGCCACGATAGCGCCAAGACCCGTAAAACCCTCAAAGTGGGCGACCAGTCGCTCGCGTATTATTCGATTCCTGCCGCGACAGCAGCGGGTTTGGGTGACTTTTCCAAATTGCCCGCCGCATTGAAGGTCGTGCTGGAAAACATGCTGCGCTTTGAAGACGGCAAGACGGTGACTGTGGACGATATCAAAGCCTTTGCGGAATGGGCCACCAAAGGCGGGCAGAACCCCCGTGAAATTGCCTACCGCCCTGCCCGCGTGCTGATGCAAGATTTCACCGGCGTTCCGGCTGTTGTTGATCTGGCCGCGATGCGCGACGGGATCGTCGCCCTTGGTGGGGATGCCCAGCAGATCAATCCGCTTAATCCGGTTGATCTGGTCATCGACCATTCGGTTATGATCGACGAATTTGGCAACCCACGTGCCTTCCAAGTGAACGTGGACCGCGAATATGAACGCAACATCGAACGCTACACCTTCCTGAAATGGGGCCAGTCGGCCTTTTCCAACTTCCGCGTTGTGCCACCAGGCACGGGCATTTGCCATCAGGTGAACCTTGAATACCTCAGCCAAACCGTCTGGACCGATGTGGATCAGAACGGCGATGAAGTAGCTTATCCTGACACGCTCGTCGGCACAGACTCCCACACAACAATGGTCAACGGCGTGGCTGTTTTGGGTTGGGGCGTTGGCGGGATTGAAGCAGAAGCCTCCATGCTTGGACAACCGATTTCCATGCTGATCCCCGAAGTTGTCGGCTTTAAGCTGACCGGCCGCATGTTGGAAGGCACGACA
>JAGGNB010000132.1 GCA_017886375.1 Octadecabacter sp. | reverse complement strand
CCCATACATCAGCACTGTGCCGGCGTTGAACCCTAACACTGTCTGCAACGGCCCCTTCGGATTTCGAAGGCAATTGAGCAATGCTGCGTAGGCATCAGGCCGCTCAGAGCCCAGAGCGACCGATGCTGCGCAATGAATGGACGTCTGCTTTGACAACACTAGGAGCGCTACCCTCGTGAGAATTCCCGGATCAGTTCATTTGCCTCCGGGCGAGAGGCTTGATGGCGAGAGCGCAGTGCCACCACTTCGCGCGCAATATCGATGCCGTCTATGGGGAGCGATACGAGGCCCTGATCCATGGGGATCGCCGTCGCGGGGAGGATTACCGCTCCGGACCCTTGGCGCGCCAGTTCAAGCAGCCAATCCACACGGTTCGAGCGGTAGGCTGCATAAAGAACATGGCCGTGGTCCGAACAAGTGCGGTGAAGCGTGTCGCGCATTTCACAGTTTGGCCGATCCAGCATGTTGGTCTGAGCGAGCGCGTCCAGTGACACAGCCTCCAGGTCGCCAAAGTGATGGTCCTTGGACACGACGACGCGGTACTCTTCTTGATAGAGCGTGTCTATGCGATAGAGGTCCGGATTGGCCTGCACGGAAGCGACAACAATGTCGTATTGCCCGTCTCGCAGTCCGCTAAGCAAATCATCGGTTGGCCCGACGATCAGTTCAATCTCTGCTTGTGGAAGGCGAACGCGAAACCTCTCAACGCAGGACGATATTTTGCTGTGGCCAATCGTTTCGCCCACGCCAATGCTGATCGGGATGCGCTCCAGTCGCGTGTGGCGGACAGCCTCGGCCTTTGCGTCCCGCGACTCGGTGCTGATCCTTTCAAGCCTTGGATGTAAAACTTTGCCGAGGGACGTCAGGCGACATCCGGCACGGTCGCGCAGGAACAACGCACCGCCCATTTCATCTTCCAGCTTTTTGATCGCAGACGTCAGTGAGGGCTGTGAGACATTGGATGCACTGGCCGCATGGGTAAAATTACGATGCTCATATACAGCCAGAAAATAGCGGATCTGGTTCATCTCCATCGGTGTCTCCTGATCTGTTGGTGCGTCAGGGTCATCGGATCAAGTTCCATAGTCAATGCCTATCGTAATATAGCGAAACGGGATTGGAGGTGGGGCGGGTCGTTGTGGGAAAAGAGGTCATCGAAACTCAAGACTGATGAAACTCAATTAAGGAAACGACCATGAAAACCCAGATCCTTTCACTTCTTACCGCAGCGACACTGATCGCGACAACGCCAGCCAACGCACAGGACAACGCCATGACCAACTACACCGCAAGCTACATCAACATGCCCGCCGCAGAGGGCCAAACCGAAGCCTTCGGTGCGTTCCTTGCCAGCGCCGCGCCGCTGGTCGCACAAACTGAGCCGGGCACCGAACTTTGGTTCGCATTGCTAGGGGCGGAAAACACGCTGGCGATCTTCGACATTTTCGTCGATGAAGCTGCAAGAAACGCCCATTTTTCAGGTGCGGTTGCCGGTGCTTTGAATGCGAATGCCGACACGTTGGTTGCAGGTGGCTGGGACGCTGGCGTTGTTGCCAATATTAACAATTCAAACGTGTTATCGGCCAAAGCACCTGTCGATCTTTACGCAGCGACGACCGCCACCTACATCAAGATCGAGGCGGCCCCCGGTCAGGCGGAGAATCTGGCTGCACTGCTCACGGCGGCGGGCCCGATTGTGGCCGAGACAGAACCCAAGACGTTGTTCTGGGTTGCTTTGCAGATCGACGAGACCAATTTCGCGATCTTTGACATATTCGCAGACAATTCTGGTCGTGAAGCCCACTTTGCAGGGCAGGTCGCGGGATTGCTGAACGAACAGGCTTCGGTCCTTGTCGCGGGTGGTTGGGATGACGGTGTTGTGGCAAATGTCAGCAACTTCGACATCTTGGCAATCAAGTAGGACCACCGTCAAAAAGCTGCGCCCAGTGTTTGTGGCACTGGGCGTTTCGCTGTTGGTCAGCCAAGGTCCGCTTTAACGGCTTTGAGTTCTGCGTTATGATCGCAGGCATCTGAAACTAGCCCGATGGACGGTGATGATTTGACGCCTCTAAATCCAGTCTTACGCGCCGCACAGGCGACGGATGCTGATGCATTGGCGGCCTGCATCGACGCGGCATATGCTCAATACGTAGGGCGCATCTCTGATATGCCCTCGGTTTCCGACGGATGTGCGGAGGACATTGCCAGCAATCAGGTCTGGGTTGCCGTGCAAGACGATCAGATTGTTGCTGGTCTCGTTCTTGTCGCCGGTGATGGCGCAATGAAACTGGCAAATCTGGCGGTGCATCCGGATCATGGCGGGAAGGGCTTGGGGCGCAAGCTGATCGAGCTTTCAGAATGCGAGGCCAAACGGCAGGGATTTAGCGAAATGCGTTTGAACACCCACGTCGATATGCCTGAGAATGTCCGACTCTATCAGCACTTGGGATGGACTGAGGTGTCCCGAAGCGACAACACCGTCTCCATGAAAAAATACCTACCAAATGACTGACACATGGGACGAACATGCAGACGGATGGGACGACAACTCGGACGTCAAATTCTATGCAGATCAGGTCTTTGCGTCCTTGGTTTAAACGACTGATATTTGTGGTTCAGACTGGAAATCGAAGCGGGTTCTGGATTTTGGATGCGGGACCGGGTTGCTTGCCCAGCAAGTTGCACCGTATGTGTTCGAACTGATTGCCGTCGATACATCTGAGAAAATGATCGCGGTTTTGGAAAATAGGCACATCCCGAATGTGATTGCCGTTCAGGGCGACATTCTAGCAACTGACCACCGATGCGAAGTGGATTTGCCGTCGGGGTTTGATCTGATCTATGCGTCATCCGTCTGCGGCTTCTTGCCCGACTATGAAGGCGCAGTGCTGGCGCTGGCACGACTTCTTAGGTCTGGCGGACGTTTCATCCAATGGGATTGGCGGGCATCCGATGGCAACGACTTTGGGCTATCAGAAAACAGAATTCGCAATGCGCTCCAAACGGCGAAATTTGGGTCCATTCGAGTTGGACAAGCATTCTCTATCGAAACCGATGAGCAGACTTTGCCTGTCCTGATCGGCACAGGGATCGCCTGAGCCGTTGGCCTTGCAAGCAGACTTTCAGGTAGACCGCTCGAACGGCGGCAAAGTCCGCACAGCAGACCTCTATGCAAAGCGCAGCGA
>JAGGNB010000055.1 GCA_017886375.1 Octadecabacter sp. | reverse complement strand
TAATGTCAAAACCCGCTTCACGTGGGAAACCGTTGGCCACACCGCCCAAGGACGCCGTGATCTGGCGCAACGCGCGGTCGTTCATGTCAACGACACGACGCCACACAACGCGGCGAATGTCGATTTCCAGCTCATTGCCCCAATAGATGTGGTTGTCGATCATAGCAGACAGCAGCGAATGTGCAGATGTGATCGCGTGGAAGTCACCGGTGAAATGCAGGTTCATGTCTTCCATCGGCACGATCTGCGCGTAACCGCCACCAGCGGCCCCGCCCTTCATACCAAAGTTTGGCCCGAGCGACGCTTCGCGGATACAAACAGCCGCCTTTTTGCCGATGCGGTTCAAACCATCACCCAGACCAACGGTCGTGGTCGTCTTGCCTTCGCCCGCGGGCGTCGGGTTGATCGCTGTGACCAAGATCAGCTTGCCGTTTTTGTTGCCCTGAACAGAGTTGATGAACGACTGGCTGACTTTTGCCTTGTCGTGGCCGTAGGGCAGCAAATCGTCGCTGCCGATGCCCAGCTTCGCGCCAATCTCTTGGATTGGCTTCTTGTTGGCTTCGCGTGCGATTTCGATGTCGGTTTTATAACCCATGGTCGTTTCCTCGGTTCAAGTTTGCGCGTCTGGACGAAGCGTCCGGTGTAATTTGGGCGCACACTGGTTTTGGTGCGCGTTGGCACACCCTAATCACGGCTGCGACAAATTATGGGACGCGATAACGACATTTTCGCTGTCGGAATCGGCGGCGGACGGGATTTGCGCACTAAGGTGTCCACGCTGGCTGGTCGGGGATGTGCAATGTCAGAACATCACCAATCCTAACGCGCCCTTCTGCTGCGACCCATGCTGTCACGCCGCGGCGGTCTTTAGCGGCGGATTTAAACTTTTTCGCGCTATCACCATGATCCACCTGCAGGGACATCGCCGGAAACTGGCAGGGCCGATTTTCCATATCCACAGTCACCGTGGCGCCGCTGGGCGCTTGCAGCCGCGACGACGGCGGCACATGGCTGAAATCGGCAATGCCTTTGATAACCATTGTCGCGCCCAGACGTGCGGGGTCCACCGCATCGACGCCCATCTTGGCGGCAATCTGGTCAAGCTCCTCTTGGCTCAAAATGCTAAGTTGTCGTTCATTCCTGATCAACGTGCCCTTGGCAAATTGTGATTTTACCCGCACGCACGATGGCCGCGTCAGACCGGCATGGAACGCACCTGCCACCCCTTCAAACGTCAACTCCAGCGTGTCGCGGGCGGGTGCCATCAAGTCTTTGCGGTCGTCCGTCATCACAGCACCAAGCCAGACGATTTCAGCGGTATAGTGGGTTGGTTTGAGTGCGGGCATCACAAGTCTCCTTTGCGCGCGAACGTGGCGCGAAGTGACCGCAGGCTCAAGCCAAATCTTGTGACATCGCGTATCAACTTCAGAACGAAAAAACCCCCGAACCTTTCGGATCGGGGGCTGTTTTCGTATCATAGTACCGTGGGTTTACGCCGACGGCTCCGGTTCCATGTCCCCGTTGCCCTTGCCCTTGGGCTTACGTGGTTTGGTCTTCGGGATCGCCGTAACCGAACTGCCGGACGCAGGTGGAATATCCATACCGTCATCGTCGTCATCGCGGTTCAACGTTTCGCCCGCCATCACGCGCTTGATCTCGGCACCTGTCAGCGTTTCGTATTCCAACAAACCTTGACCAAGGCGTTCAAATTCGACGTTCTTTTCCTTGAGAATTTCCATCGCTTTCTGGAAACCCGCCTCGATGAACGACTTAACTTCTTCCTCGATCATGCCCTTGGTGTCGGCCGAGACTGAAAAACCACCGGTGTTGCCGGAATAGCCTTCATGGGCCTCAGAATAGTCGATGTTGCCGACCTTGTCAGACATGCCCCAGCGCATGATCATCGCGCGCGCCAATTGGCTGGCCTGCTGGATATCGCCCGCCGGACCATTCGACACCTGATCTTCACCGTATTTGATGACCTCAGCCGCTTTGCCCGCCATCGTCATCGCCAAACGCTGGTGACATTCATCACGGAACATATTGAGCCGGTCCATCTCAGGCAGGCTCATCACCATACCCAACGCACCACCGCGCGGAATGATCGTGGCCTTATAAACCGGATCGCATTTCGGCATCGTGATCCCGACCACCGCGTGGCCCGCCTCATGGTAGGCGGTCATTTCCTTTTGCGCGTCGGTCATAATCATTGAGCGGCGTTCAGCACCCATCATGATCTTGTCCTTGGCGGATTCGAAATCAGCCATCGCCACGAAACGCCGCCCCACGCGCGCCGCAGTAAGTGCCGCTTCGTTCACGAGGTTGGCAAGGTCAGCACCCGAAAATCCAGGCGATCCACGTGCGATGATCCGCAGGTCAACGTCAGGGCCAAGCGGGGTTTTACGGGCATGCACACCAAGAATTTTTTCACGGCCTTTGATATCTGGGTTGCCCACGGTGACCTGACGGTCAAAGCGGCCCGGACGCAGCAATGCAGGGTCGAGCACGTCTTTACGGTTGGTCGCCGCGATGATGATGACGCCCTCGTTGGCCTCAAAACCGTCCATCTCAACCAGCAGCTGGTTCAATGTCTGTTCACGTTCGTCATTACCACCGCCCATGCCAACACCACGTGCGCGACCAACGGCGTCAATCTCGTCGATGAAAATGATGCAGGGCGCGTTTTTCTTGGCTTGCTCGAACATGTCGCGCACACGGGATGCACCAACGCCAACGAACATTTCAACGAAGTCAGAACCGGAAATCGTAAAGAACGGCACACCTGCTTCGCCCGCAATCGCACGCGCCAGCAGTGTTTTACCCGTACCGGGAGGGCCGACAAGCAGCGCACCTTTGGGAATCTTACCACCAAGGCGCGAAAATTTCTGCGGGTTGCGCAGGAATTCAACGATCTCTTCTAGCTCTTCCTTGGCCTCATCAATGCCCGCCACGTCATCAAACGTCACGCGTCCGGACTTTTCGGTCAGCATCTTGGCCTTGGATTTGCCAAAGCCCATCGCCCCGCCTTTGCCGCCGCCTTGCATGCGGTTCATGAAATAAATCCACACACCGATCAGCAACAAGAAGGGCAGCAGGCTGACTAGGAATGTTGTCAGACCCGATTGCGTTTGCGACTCCGCTGTCAGCGTCACACCGTTGTCGAGCAACAGGTTCGTGACCTCTGCATCGGGTGGCAAGGTGGTTGAGTTGGTCCGGTTGTCGGACCCGCGATAATACAGCTTCTCACCGTCGATGCGGGCGTCTACGACTGCGCCGGCTTCAACCGCCTGCACAAATTCCGAATAGCTTTTTTCGTTGGTTTGCGTTGCGCCCTGTCCGTTGCCAAACAAATTGAACAACGAAATAACCAGAACGAAAAGCACGACCCAGAAGGCCAAATTGCGTGCGTTGCCCAAAGCGACACTCCTTTAGAAAAACATCTAGAACGCAAACCACAGGTTTGGTTTCCTCCCCCCTAAGATAGAGGCTTGGGGTGTGAGTTCAACGGCAAAGCAGGAAAGATGCGAAATCCGCGACAATGCGCGCGTCAAATCCGTTTTGGTGCCCCGCAATCGGGGCCGCAACCAACGATTCGCCCTGAAATACCGCAGGGCTCGCCATGAGGGACCTGCGCGGCAGTCCCACATCGCGCCAGTTTGGCACGTCTTTGATGGCGTCGCCCAGCGCGCGAACGGTCAAATCACCCTTCGCATTTGCGCCCGAAACTTCAGACAGCAGCCAGCGATTATCCCACATAAGGCCGCAGTTCCGGTTGTGCCACGGTGTCGGCGCGGGCGTCGCGGCCACCTCGCGCGAAATCCGCAAATGGTTGCCTTCGACGCTGACCAGACATCCATGCAATGTGCCGCCCTGCCCGTCTTGCGCGGCTTGCCACAATGAAAGCGTCGCGTCGGACCTTGGCGGGTAATCACCACCGGCTGCTCCGCCGCACCCGACTCCGCCACCAACAAAATGCAACGCGTGGCGAAACAGGCGGATCGCCACATCACCGTGGTTGGGCCACGTCGCCGGAAACACCACGTCACCAGCGGATTGCGTGATATGGCTTTGCGCGATCATCGCCGCATAATCCGTCATTTCGCGCCGCGCCGCCTGCATGTGCGCGGCCGTCTGCACGAGGCGATCAGATGTGAGGCCAAGTTCGCCCAAAGCGTCCTGCATGCCGCGCGCTTTGACCCGATCAAACCGCAAGTCATCATTGGACGGATCATCGGACCAAGCGACACGGTGTTCTGCCAACCACGCTCGCAAATCCGCACGGGTTTCTTGGAGCAATGGTCGGCAAATCCGCAGCCCAGTCGGCGTAACGCCGACTGTTTGCATTCCGGCCAATCCTGCCACGCCGGACCCACGCGCCAAACGCATCAAGACCGTTTCTGCCTGATCATCATGGGTGTGGCCCGTCATGCAACACACATCTGCGGGCTGGTCAGCCGCCCACTGCGCGATTGCCGCCCAACGACCGATCCGCGCTGCTGCCTGAAGGTTGCCTTGACCGTCCCACTGCCAGTTCAAAACGCTGTGTTTTAGACCCAAGGCTTCCGACTGCGCTGCGACCAAAGCCACCTCATCGGCAACGCCACGAAGCCCATGATCCACCGTGATGACGTGCAAACGCGCGGCATCAATCGATCCCGCTGCAAGATGCATCAATGCTGTAGAATCACTGCCACCGGATACCGCAAGAACGACAAGCCCCGTGTCCCATGGATCAACCAATACCCCGTTGATCTGATCCCGAAACCGATCCCGAAGCGTTAGCCGCATCCCAAGCTTGCCATCGCTTGGCGTGCCTCACCCACTTCGGGTGCGCCAGGAAACCGTGTGCCAACTTCGCCCAATGTGACGCAGGCGTCTTGTTGTTGGCCTAAGGCAGCAAGGGATTGACCAAGTTTGGTCAGGGCAGCTGGGGCCAGTGGGCCCTCAGGATTACCGGAAAATGCGGCCAGATAGGCGCGCGCAGCATTCGTTGTTTCACCCAATTGCTCATAGGCTTGGCCCCGCAACAGATGTGCGTCGGCCGCTACTGGGCTGCCCGGATAGGTCTCATTGAAGGTCGCAAGGAGGTCAACGGCGCCGCGAAAGTTGCCGGAGGCGAGCGCCTCCTGCGCCCGCGTAAAGTCTTCTTGTTCGCCAATCGCCAGCGACGGCCCGCCCGCCAAGGGCGTTTCAAGTGCGGGACCAGTGGGTTCTACGTCAACACCACCAAGGCTCGGCGTGTCACCAAGGGAGCCAATGTCACAGCCCGCCTCAAGTTCGCACAACCGAAATTCCAGATCGCCAATGCGGTTGGTCCCATCACGGGTGATGCGGGTGATGCGAAATTCCAGATCTTCGGTTTTTGATGTCAGGCGTGTGAGTTCGGCTTCGATTGTATTTAGGCGATCCAGCGGCGTGGCCCCTGCGATCCCCTGCCCAGACTGTCCAGATGCAACCAATTCGCTGCGCAACGCATTCAGGTCACCATACAAGACGGACAGTTGGGTGCGGATATCTGCCAGTGTCTGATCCTGTGCAAAAGCCGCCCCAGATGGGGCGGCCATTGCGACAATAAGGGCTAGTAGTCTAAACATATCGTTCCCCCGAACGTGGCACATCGCTGGATCGAATTAGCTATTTTGGCCAATGGAAATGATCGTCACCGCGCGACGGTTCTGCGCATAACACGATTCCTCGGAACAGACCGCAAGGGGGCGTTCCTTACCGTAAGACACGGTGCGAAGGCGGCTTGATGCCAAACCCCTGGAAATCAGATATTCGCGCACCGCATTGGCGCGACGTGCACCCAGCGCAAGGTTATATTCGCGCGTTCCCTGTTCATCGGCGTGGCCTTCGATCACGGCCAGATAGTCGGAATTCGTCGACAACCAGCCGGCTTGGCCATCCAATGTATTGCGCCCAGCGGCTGTCAGTGTCGATGTGTCGACCTCAAACAACACGCGATCGCCAATGGTCTGGCTGAAAAATTGCGGGCTGGACGGGTTGTTGACCCCATCAAGCGCAGATTGGTTGATGTCGTTAGCCGCGTTTGCGCCATTCAGGTCAACGGCGTCGGAATTGTTAAATCGGTCGGCGTTGGTACAGGCGCTCAACGCGAGAGCGCCGATAAGCAAGGCAAATTTAATATAGTGTTTCATGGGTATGTCCCGTTATTCTTTTGTGTGCTCGTTGACGCAGCTTAGCACGCCCGAATGAGATTGAGAATCGCGAATCCGTGATTGCCAGTGTATCACCTTTGCAGCGGTCCCCAAGACGGATCGGACCCGCCTTGCGGTGTTGTCACGCGGCGCAGGTTGCGCCCGGTTATGTCCACTGAATACAATCCCGTAGTGCCGTCCGACCCTTGGGTTTCGCGCGCAAACATGATCACCCGCCCATTGGGGGCCCACGTTGGGCCTTCGTCCAAAAACGACGACGTCAGCAGGCGTTCTTCGGTGCCGTCCGTGCGCATCACACCAATGTGGAACCGCCCTGATTCCTGCTTGGTAAACGCGATCAAATCACCGCGCGGCGACCACACGGGCGTCCCATATCGACCATTTCCAAAGGAAATGCGCTGCGGCTCGCCGCCATTTGCGGACATGACATAAAGTTGCTGGGTGCCAGAGCGGTCAGATTCGAACACGATCTGGGATCCATCAGGGTTAAAGCTCGGTGCGGTTTCAATCGCAGGCGTATTTGTCAGACGCATGTTCTGACCTGTCGCCAAGTCCGTGCGGTAGATGTCGGTATTGCCGCCATTGGCCAGTGAATAAATCACCTGCCGCCCATCACGGCTAAAGCGCGGACTGAACGCCATTTCGCCAGCGGCAGTCGTCATTTGCTGGCGCACGACAGTGGCGACGTCCAAAATATTGATACGCGGAAATCCGCTTTCGTAGCTTGTGTAAAGGATCCGATCGCCACTAGGCGAAAACCGCGGCGCCAGAACAATCGCACTGCTGTCGGTCAGGTATTGAACATTCGCGCCATCATAATCCATGATCGCCAGACGCTTTGCGCGGTCATCCTTGGGTCCGGTTTCCGCGACATAAACAATGCGGCTGTCGAAATATGCGGCTTCCCCTGTTATCCGGCTGTAGACGGCGTCAGACACTTTATGGGCCATGCGACGCCAACCATCGGTTGTGCCCGCAAATTGTAGCCCCTCACCCATTTCGGCACCGCTGAACACGTCATACAGGCGGAATTTGACCGTCACCTGATTGCCGTTCACCGCCACCGCACCCGTCACCAAGGCTTGCGCATTGATCGCGCGCCAGTCAGGAAATGTAATCGCGCTGCCAAAACTGGCAGGGGTCGAAATAAACGCGGACGCGGGGATTTGACGGAACAGACCCGTGCCATTCAAGTCCTCGGTAATGACACGGCTGATGTCAGCTGCCATGCCCTCAGAGCCGGCAACCTCCGCTTGGAACGTCGGCAATGCAAACGGCAAGGCCTCAATCACGCCGTCGCGCAGGGTCAACCGCAATGGTTCCTGCGCCGATGCGGGCGTTATGGTTGCAAAGGCGAGCATAATCGCCACGAAAAGGGTCAAAAATCTGGTCATCATGTCGCCTATACTCACTGGATTGCCCGCAACTTCAACGGGGAGTTTTTCTGTGCGCGGATCACTGCGAAAAATTGGGGTTGGGATTGGGCATATTTCATCGTTGGCGCATCGCTGTGGGATCGACCGTCAAAATGACCCGCTGCCACTGCGCATATTGATCACGCGGCAGATCATATCCGGTGTCACCGGAACACCGCAGCAAAGCACGCCGCGCCGCTTGTAGGGCAGCATCAGCGTCCGCCGCATTGCCACCAGAAAAATTATCAAGTCGCACGGATGCGGCAACGGGGCGTCCATCGGGTGTCATGTCAAAAACCATATCAATAATCGTGTTCTGCGCACCTGTGGACAATGTGCCAGTGTTCCAACAGTTCCCGATCTGGCGCAAAAAGCCCGTCTTGTCGCCTTCCGACAACTGCCCGCCAGACAATCCGGGCGTCGGTGTCGGGGACGGTGCGGGTGTCGGCGTTTCCACGGCGCCAGCCGCAGCCAAAGCGGCCGCAACGGGATCAACAGCATCCTCAGTGGGTGTTTCTAAAACAGGCGCCGCCGCCCGCTGCGGCCGCGTTTGTGGCCGCGATGAAATCTCGGGCGCAAAACTTGGCTCTTCGGCTTCGGTCACAATCTGATCTGCCGCGGCTTCGGGTGCGGTGGTTTCCTCAGCTGGTTCGACAACATCTTCTATCGGGGCTTCTACTTGTTCGGTCGCCGCCTGCGTCACCTCTGGTGCGACGGTGGCATCGGGTTCCGGCGGGGCGACGATTTCGGGTGCGACGCGCGGTGTGGCGCGCGGAACGGGGCGCTGGCTGGTGCCAAGTTCGGCGGACGGCGCGGGCGCGATGATCTGCGGCGTGTCTGGAATGTCGGGTGAAACGTCTGTCACCACCGTTTCGGGCGCAACCAGTTCAGGCGCTTGGGGCGGTGTTTCGGCGGCTGGCGGCGCAACCGGCGTAGGGACCTCTGCCACATCTGGCGGGGTCTCCTCCACGGGCGCGGGCGGCGTTGCATCCACCACGGGCTGTTCAATCGCCGCCGGTTCGCTGGGCGGTAAATCCGGCTGCACGCCTTGGGTCATCGCCGCAAAGTCAGCGCCGGACACGACCGACACATCCATCACCTCGAATGGGGGCGGATCAGACGACAGACCCCAGCCCACGACCATCCACACGAGAAAAACCGCGTGTCCCGTGCCTGAAAGAGTGGTTCCGATGCTCATTTAGGGCTCATCTGCGTTTACCCGTCTTGCCCATCCAAAGTGGGGCCACCAATGTCCGTCACCAGACCGATATTGTTGAACCCAGCCGCGTTCAGCGCCCCCATGATCTGTGCGACGTCATCCCACGCATTGGCCCCGTCCGCGCGCAAGTATATCCGGTCGCCGTCACGTTCCGCCGCGATGCCTTGCAGACGCGCGATCAGGTCCGCGCGCGCCACGACGGTCGCTTGGATCATAACTTCGCCCTCTGCGGTCAGTGTGACTGTCAGCGGTTCTTCATCATCGCTGGGCAGTGCATTGGCCGCCGTTTCAGGCAATTGCACCGGAACGCCAACCGTCAACAGCGGCGCAGCAACCATAAAAATGATCAAAAGCACCAACATCACATCCACAAACGGCGTGACGTTGATCTCGCTCATCGGCATGGACCGACGCCCACGGCGACGCGCACGTCTGCCGCCACCCTCGTCATGTTTTATCAACCCCGCGCCCACGGCTCAGGAATCCAACTGTCGGCTAAGAATGGTCGCAAATTCGTCGGCAAAGGCTTCGTAGCCGCTGACGACACGGTCTGCATCCGCGCTAAATTTGTTGTAATAGATCACGGCGGGAATAGCCGCCATCAGACCCAAACCCGTCGCCAAAAGTGCCTCGGCAATACCTGGGGCCACGACGGCCAGGTTGGTGTTTTGCTGCTCGGCAATCTCGATAAACGCGTTCATGATGCCCATCACGGTGCCCAAAAGCCCAATAAACGGCGCAGATGACCCAACCGTCGCCAGCACGGTCAATCCGCGCTGCAACCGTTCGGTTTCTTTGGCAATCGCCACGTCCATGGACCGATCGATCCGCGCGGTGGCCCCTGCGATCAATCCGCCGTCTTGTCGGTGCGACCTGCGCCACTCCAACATCCCAGCGGCGAATATCTTCTCTGACGGGCCCTTTGGCGTGGCACCGATGCGGTCAAACAATTCATCCAACGGATTGCCGGACCAGAACGCCTCATCAAATACGCGGGCCTCGGCGCGGGCTTTGCGGTATTGAACCCACTTGTCCACGATCACGGCCCAGCACCACACGGATGCGATGATCAACAAAATCATAACGAATTGAACGGGGATGGTTGCGTGGGCAAACATGCCCCACATGGTGAAATCTGTAGCTGCTTCCATAACGCCTGCTCTGCTTTACTGGACCGATTTTGGCCTCTCGTTGGGACCAGACGTAGCCCAGCTTGCAGACGATTACCAACAAAACGCGCGTAAACTGGCGATTTTGCGCAGTCTTTAGTTCAGATTTCGGCGAAAAGCCGCCGGAAGACGCGTTGGCGCGCCTGTCTCGTTCATCGCAACAACCGTGACAAGGGCGCTGAACAACACCTCACCGCCGCGCTCAACCGTTTGGCGCACGATCCATCGCGCTCCGGTGACGGCCTCAACAGCTGTTGTCACAACCAATTCATCATCAAATCGGGCGGGCGAATGGAAGTCCGCCTCGATATGGCGCACAGCAAACACCACACCCTCATCCCGTTTCAGCGCGACCTGATCAACGCCCATGTCACGCACCCATTCACTGCGGCCGCGTTCGATAAATTTCAGGTAATTGGCATAATAGACGATGCCGCCAAAGTCTGTGTCCTCATAATAAACACGCAAGGGAAACCGATGGGTCATTGCAAAACCTCAATCCGCGCGGCCAATCGCAACGCATGACTTGGGTCGCGCGCTACAGCTGGCATGACCTTATCATAAACCGCGCGGATCACGCCGGCGATGTCGGGGCGCAGCACCGCATTGCCGCCCACCATCGCCAACGGCGACGCGTCCCTAAACGCAACATCCGACCACAACACAATCGATTGCACGGCTTGGGACAACGCCAACGTGTCGGCGGGGACCTCGCTTAGCTGGTCGTCCATGCGCAAGAAAATGAAACAGGCTTGAATGGCACCTTGGTCGTCAAACCGGAAAATCCGGTATTGGTTCGCGTCCGCTTTGATCAACCGTGCGACCAAATCCGCCAATTCCGGCACCAATCGATCCAGATCAGGCACGGCCGATAAATCATCCCACTCACGGCAGAATAACATCATCACGTTGGCACCCAGTTCAGGGTCGGTCTCCGCCATTGTGTGACCTGCTAGAACGCACACCGCCTCGAACGCGCCCTTCAACAGGCTGATCGTCTCATCCTCGACCCCGAAGACCACGGGCACAATCGGGCGACCCCAGCGGGCGCACAGATACGCGCCATCGGCACGGGTGAACAAAGGCTCGATTTCAGAAATATCCATCATATCACTCTAGATAGGGAATTTGCGGCCAAGCGAAAGGTTCCCCCTTCATCTTGGCCAAAAAACTCGCCCCGCAGGGCTCTTAGCCACCAAACAAATCGCTTGGCGGTTTCGGGGCGGCCATGCCCAAATGCGTCCACGCCTTTTGCGCCAGCATGCGGCCACGCGGGGTGCGTTGGATCAGGCCCTGTTGCAGCAAATACGGCTCAATAACTTCTTCCAGCGCATCGCGGGACTCAGACAATGCCGCTGACATGGTCTCGATCCCGACGGGCCCGCCCTGATAATTCTCCGCGATCAACCTGAGGTATCGCCGATCCGCAGAATCCAGCCCCAGATGATCCACCCCAAGTCGTGTCAGCGCACTATCGGCGATGGCGTGGGTCACAGTTCCGTCGCCTTCAACAATCGCGAAATCCACCACACGGCGCAACAATCGCCCTGCAATACGTGGCGTGCCACGGGCCCGTTTGGCGATCTCTTGTGCACCGTCCGGCGTCGCGGGTGCGCCCATCAAACGCGCGCCCCGTGTGACGATCTTGTGCAGTTCTTCAATGGTGTAGAATTCCAGCCGCGTCGGGATGCCAAACCGATCACGCAGTGGCGTCGTCAGCAAGCCCATGCGCGTCGTCGCACCAATCAGCGTGAACGGCTGCAATTCGATCCGCACAGTGCGCGCCGCTGGCCCCTCGCCAATCACCAAATCCAGCTCGAAATCCTCCAATGCAGGATATAAAACCTCCTCCACCGCCGGATTGAGCCGATGAATTTCGTCGATAAACAAAACGTCGCGCGCTTCAAGATTGGTCAGGATCGCCGCAAGGTCCCCCGCCTTGGCAAGAACGGGCCCGGACGTCATGCGAAACCCGACGCCCAGTTCCCGCGCCATAATCTGCGCCAACGTCGTTTTGCCAAGGCCCGGTGGCCCGTGAAACAACGTGTGATCCATCGCCTCACCGCGCCGTTTGGCACTTTCAATGAACACCGCCAAATTGGACCGCGCTTCTGCTTGCCCGACGAACTCGGACAACATCTGCGGGCGCAACGCGCGGTCGTTTTCACGGGTGACGTCCTCGGACTGGCGTTCGGGTTGCAGCGATGGATCAGGCTCGGTCATCGCTTACCCCTTCGGTGCCAGCAATTTCAGCGCAGCACGGATCAGCGTCGCCGTATCCGCCCCGTCATTTTCGCCCGCCGCTTGCGCGACAGCACCGGCGGCATCAGACGGGCCATATCCAAGATTGCTCAAGGCTGAAAGTGTTTCAGATTGCGCAGCACCATTGCCCGCAGCTGCCCCATCATAACGGTCAACCACCGCGTGCATATCTGCGTCGGTCTCTGCGTCAGCAGATATCGACCCACCCCCGCCCGCCGCAGGCGCAGCACCAGCTGCCGTTCCCGCCATCGCCATGACGCTGTGCGCTTTGTCCTTCAAATCCAGAATAACCTTCTTGGCCGTCTTCGGCCCGACGCCCTTGGCCGTGGCGACTGCCGCCCAATCACCCATGGCAATCGATCGACTGACACCATCTGCGCCCAACGTCCCCAGTATCGCCAAGGACGCTTTCGCACCAATCCCTTGCACCGACATCAACAAACGGTGCCATTCCTTTTCGACCAAGGTCGTGAACCCAAACAATTGCAGCAAGTCCTCGCGCACCAGCAGGTCGGTATAAAGCGCGACCCCCTCCCCGACACGCGGCAATGTCGCCATGACGCGGTCGCTAACGAACACAATGTAACCCACACCTTTGACGTCGATCAGCACATGATCGGCGGCGCGATATTCCAGCCGTCCAGCGATACGTCCTATCATGCTATTTTCTCCTTGCGCGCCGCTGGCACGACCGCCTTGCGCGCCGTTGGCACGACAACTTTCACTCTCGCCGACGCCGACTGCAAATGATGCGCATGACAA
>JAGGNB010000131.1 GCA_017886375.1 Octadecabacter sp. | reverse complement strand
CGCGAAGATTGTTTACGTGGCGGAAACAAACTGTCCAAATTGGGTATGGATATCCCTACCCCTAAAAATAATTTCTTGAGCCCGATTTACAGAAAAATATAATGAATCTTGTCATTTAGCGAGTGCGCTATCCTGCGAATCGCCCCCGCTCAATCGTTTTTACGACTCGCTTACAGCCATTCCCGTACCCCATCCTGCTCCTGCGGCAGTTTAAGCCGTTCGTCAGGCAACTGGCGATGAATTCATTTTGAACGACGACCTGCTGACCTCAATCACGTACCGGCCTTTTTGCCTCTCACGTCGAAGGACAGCGCTTTTCTAAGGGGGGACATAGCAACCAGATATCGCAAGTATTCCGTCTTTGATCAGGCAGTGATCGGGCGATGCGTCCGCGGCTGATCTGAATCTTATAAATCTACAATCTTAAAACCGACCCAGTACGATAATCGCTTTTGAAATAGTGGCGATACGTATGTGGTCGACAAAGGAAAGTTAAGACAATGGTTGAACGCACAAGCAATGGTATCATCGGTTGGGGAGGTGGCTCTGGCCCGTCCTGGGATGATGACGACGACCACAACGAGTCCAACACGAACACCAATACCAATGGCAACGACAATACCAACGGTAGTGACAACGAGAATGGTAACGAAAACGGTAACGAGAACGGTAACGAGAACGGCAATACCAACGGTAACGAGAACGGCAATACCAACGTAAACGAGAATACGTCCTCAACCGACAGTTCAAGCGACAGTTCCAGCGATAATAACAACAACTCGACGACTGACTCGACGGCATCTTCGGACAGCTCGTCGAACGCGGATTCTGATGTCGACAATGACAGCACATCGTCTGCTGATGCGACTGCCGACAGCGACAACGAAAACGACAACATCAACGAGAACACAAGCGACGTGGATGTAGATATCGATGTTTCTGTTGGTCTGGACCTTGACGGATATGAGCCGTCAGATGACGACTTTGGGGATTTCGATCTTGAAGGGTCGACGACTGGCGACATCATGTTCGCAAAGGGCGATCTGTCCTATGATCCAGGCAATGACCTGAACCTTGGTGATTTGCTTAACGACTCTCTGAACGGTGAAGGCAACGACGCTGGCTTCATCAACAACCAGATCAACAATCTGGAAGACAACGACGAGCTTGGCTCGGCGTCTACCAACAACGATGGTTCATTCGACCAGTCCGGTAGCGCGAACGGTGGGTCAGCCTCTGCTGCTGAAGGTATTCAGGTTGCATCTGATGGTGGCTTAGGTGGCAGCGATGCCGATGCCGATGGTGGTGATGCCCAAGGCGGCATGGCTTCTGCAGGTGACGCAAATGGCGGCACAGGCGACAGCGGTGAAACTGGTGATACTGATGCCTCAGGTGGTACCGGTGGAAACAGCGGCGCAGTTGATGCCAGTGGTAACGATTCCAACGGCGGCGACGTTGCTGCGGATGCTGCAGGCGACACTGGTGACGGTGGTGCCAACGACTCCGAAAACTACGGAGATAGCGACGCTGCTGCTGACAACGCTGCAACAAACACTGCTGGTAACGGCGGCAATGCAGATGGTGAGAACACGTCAACTGTTGACGGCGACACTTCATCCGATAGCTCGGATGCTGGTGGGGATTCTGGCAACGCTGATGGTACTGTTGATCAGGACAACGACGCAACGTCAGATTCCGCAACGCAGGCCAGCGGTAACGGTGGCGCAGCTGACAGTGACGGCAGTGCCGACAATGCCAGTGACAGCCAATCCAGTGCTGATGCTTCGGGTGGTACATCCGGCGACATCGACGATGACGTCTCTGTTGATGGTACGTCTTCGACCGACAGCGACACCTCTGCGACAGGTGGCGACGGCGGACAGCAAGACAGCGAAGCGACGGGGGATGCCACAGGCAATGCCGACGCACAGGCCACTGGCGACAGCGGTGATACTGGTGATGCTGACGGCTACGTCGACGTAGACGGCACGTCCGATACGGATGGCAACGGTGAAGGTGGCGATTCTGGTAATATTGACGGCGACGTCGATGCAACCAGCGATTCCGCAACCGACAGCGACACTGAAACCAATGGCGGAACGGGTGGCGATGCCAACCAGGACGCAACGGCGGACGGTCAGTCTGACGGTGATGCCGGTGACATTGGTCGCGCTGGTGATAGTGGCAATGCTGATGGCGACGCCTCAAGCGACGCTGACGCGACAACTGCTGGTGATGCCGACGGCGGCAATGGTGGGAACATTGACGGTGACGTCTCTGGGAACGCGGATGCTGCAACCGACAGCGACAGCGAAGGCGACGGTGGTGACGGTGGTTACTCCGACAATGATGCTGACAGCATGGCCGACGGAACCGCAACTGGTGGAGACGCCGGTGACGGTGGCAACGCAGGTGACGCCTCTGGCGATGCCAGTGAAGATGGCGATGCAACGACTGCCGGAGACGCCGATGGCGGAAACGGTGGAAACATCGCAGGCGCCGTCAGTGCCGATAGCAATTCCGATACCGACAGCGACAGCGAAGGTGGTCAGGCAACTGGCGGTGACACCAACAACGACGCAACCGGAAATGCAGAAGGCGACGCAGAAAGCGAAGCGGAAGGCGATGGCGGGAACAGCGGCGATGCCGATGGTACTGCTGATGGCAACGCAACAGCTGATGCAGCCGGAGCAGGAAACGGCGGTGACGGTGGTAACACCGATAGCGACGTCGATGCGACTGGTAATGCTGACACTGACAGCGACAGCGACACCATTGGTGGCACCGGTGGTGCAACCGACAACGACGCGAACGGTGGCGCTGACAGCAACGAAGCTGAATCCGAAGCAGAAGGCGATAGCACCGGTGGTGCTTCCGGTGCTGCGGATGGTGACGGCGGATCTGCTGCTGGCGGTAACAACAGTGGTGACAACGACGCCGACTCTGGTGACGGTGGAAACGGCAACGGTTCCATTGGTGTAGGCCTAGGTGTTCTAGGCCTCGGTGTTGGTGTTGGACTTGGTGACGGGTCCGGTGGTGCAGGTGGCGGTGCTCCGTCAACGACCGACGGTTCCGATGACACCAGTTCCGACACAGAAGGCAACGCTGACAACGACAGCGGAAACGGCGGCGTAGGTGGGTCTAACACCAGCGGTGACGTAACCAACGACGTGTCCGGTGATGCGACCTCTGCTGGTGCTGCTGGCTCCGGCGATGCTGGTAATGCCAATTCTGACGATGATGCATCCGGCGATGCCGCTGCAGCGTCTGACGATGATGGTGGTGCTGGTGCTTCGGGGGCTGCTGACAACGACGCAACATCCGATGGCGATGCAACACAGGACAGCAATAGTGGCGCCGCTGGCGATGCGAATGGCGACGCTGGAACAGCCGACAATGACCTGAATGGGTCTGCAAGCACGGCTGGCAACGCTGGAAACGGGGACGCTGGTGCGGGCATGTCAGATGACGACGCTGATGCTGATGCAACTGCTTCGTCCGATAGCGAGTCTGGTGCAGGTGCTGCCGGTTCTGCTGACAACGACGCCAACTCTGCTGGTGCTGCGTCAACGGACAACGACAGTGGTGCAGGTGGCGCGAGCGAGGGTTCGGGTGCATCGGGTAACACCGATGTCTCGGGCGATGCGAACGCTGCGGGTACAGGCGGTGCAGGTGATGGAGGCGACGCTGCGTCCGATGACGACGCGGCTGCGGCCACTGCCAATGCAACGGATTCTGAATCCGGTGCAGGTTCCTACGGTCAAACCGACAACGATGCCGATGTAAGCGGAGACGCAAGCAGCGACAACGAAAGCGGTGCGGCTGGCGACCAGAACGGCACATCTGGCAGTGCTGACAATGACGTTGAAGGTACGAATACCAACAACGGCACTGGCGGTGCGGCAAATGCTGGTGCAGCCACTTCGGACGACGACTCTGCGGCTGATGCTGCGGCGAACTCGGACTCCGAGAGTGGTGACGGTGGTCAAGGCTACGCCGATAATGATGCGACAAATGCATCTAATGGCTCAGCTGAAAACCAGTCCGGTAACTCTGGAACTGCAACTGCAACGACTGGAATGTTGGACACCGACGTTTCTGGCGATGCAACTGCTGACGGGACCGCTGGTAACGGTGCTGCAGGGACTGCGGCGTCGGACGACGACTCCGCTGTGTCTGGTAACGCGAGCACGGACTCCGAAACGGGTGATGTCGGTCAAGCGGCTGCAAACAACGATGCAGACGTGAACGGCACAGCCATGGGCGATAGCCAAGCCACTGGCGGTGCTGCCAATGGTGATGCGACGTCAACGGACACCAGCTCAACGGATGGCAATGCCCAAGTTGATGCGGCCAGTGGTTACGGTGGATCTTCTTCTTCCGATACCGACGCCACGTCTGACAGCGATGCAACCGGATCCACCGACAACGATGGTGGATATGGCGGCATGGCGGACCTTGCATCCGAAGCGCTTGCTGAATCGATGACCGACAATGATACCAACGTGACGACTGGCGCTGGTGGCAATGCGGACAACGATGCAGATGCCTACAGCTCTAACGACGCGTCTGGTGACGTGGCCGCGATGAGTGGCGCAGGTGGCGCAGTTGGTGCTGTTGCAGCTTCGGGTTCTATGTCCGGTGATGCAATGGGCGGTATGGCCACGGGTGGAGAAGCCAATGGCGGAACCAACACTGGTGGCGCTGGCGGAACGGCCAACGCGGGTGACGGCGGGGCAGGCGGCAACGCCGGCTCGTGGGGCTCGGGCAACGGAGACGACGGTTACGTAACCGGCGAATCCTATGCTTCGGCTGCTGCACAGGTCGACACTGCGGCGTTCAACCAGAACATCGTAATGGGCGCCAACGTGCTGGGCAACACTGTCGACATGAACGTCGTCGGTGGTTCGTTCAGCTCCAACTACGTCGGCGACGATAGCGACGGCATGTAGTTTTAGGCCACAAACACTTCCGGGGCCGGTCTCACCGACCGGCCCCGGACCCACCCGTCACCGGACGGTAATTTTCCGGACTGATAATTAGCCAATGCCAATTTTGGCAGTTCGAATAAAATAGGGGAAGCGTAACAAATGTCATTCGACCCCATCACAGAGTCGATTGCTCATTTCATTGGTGCCTTCGACATGATCGAAGAAGCCGCCCGTGCACGCGCCGAATATGACCGTTTTCGCGCCGAGAAGAAGGTTGAGAAAGAAGCGGAACTCCTCGACCTTCATTCCGTCCGTATCAAAGCCCCACATCAGCTTGAAGGCTTCGATCCCGGCGTAGGATACAAGGCTCCCCCTGCTGAGAAACTGAAGTCCGCGCCTGAATTTGCCCCGGTTTTTCCCGAAATCCTTGTCGCGCCAAACAACGGTCCAATTCTGCTTCCCGAAGCAATCGGGAACAGTATCTCCGCGATGGCCACGACCGTTTTCAATATCAACTACACGCTCTCACCCGCAAGTTCGATCATCGCTGTAACGTTTCAGCTATCCACGCTGTCTGACAACGATACCTTCGGTGTTAACTTTGTCGATATCATCGCCGAAGCCATCGAATTTACGGCCCTTCTGGAAACGCTTGCGGATTGGGCAACAGACCTCAACCCGATCCAGCTGGACTTGGCCCCGTCGTCGAGCAACTGGTACATGGCCGTCAAGACGATCATGGACGCTTCACCCGACACCGGTATGACCAGTGTGGGACCGGTTTCTGTTTCCGTCTTTTCAGGCGAGGATGCGGTCGGTTACTTCGTTAATGGTGAAGTTGCGATCGACCTTCCCGATTTCGACGATTTTCTTCCGCATTTCCACATTGATGAAGAAACAATCGAAGACGCTGACGATGGCGGGACCGATGGCGACGCAACCGAAGGTGACTCCGTGTCACTCTCAATTTCGACTGCCCAGACCGTGGTTGAGGACGGCGCGAAAACCGCGCATGACATTGCCAACGACTTCGAGGACAACGAAAATCTGTGGCCCGAACAGGATAATGGTCATTATGTGGTTGCCGGTGCCAATACGATGGTCAACCAAACTGATCTGTTTTCAAACTGGTTGGACGCCCCCGTTTTTATTGTCTTGGGCGACGTTCTGAACTTCGATGCGATTTCGCAGACTAATGTTATCATCGATTATGACAGCCCACCCGCCGCGCTCACGGGCCAGGGGGGTGGTTCAACCGCTATTAATGCCGCCGGGATCATCACTAAGGACAATCTGGTCGAAGAAGAACCGGAGGACGATCCTGAAGAGGGCATATCAGATCAGGACATCGACGGTTCTGCAGGTGATCTTGACGCCGCCGCTGATGACACCCCTGACACAGAAGAACCCGCGCCTGCGGACGCAGAGCCCGTTCCAACCGGCGCGCCGGCCAATTGGGTCGTGACCGAGGTGACTGGCAATGTGATCCAGATCAACTGGGTCAACCAAACGTCGTTCATCACCGACAATGACCGTGCCGAAATCTCGACCACCGGATCCAATACGTTTGTCGGCCTTGGCGAAAACGAAAGCGTCAATTCAGGCAATTTCTGGGAAATCGGATTTAACTACGATCTGATTGTGATCAGCGGTGATTTGATTGATGCCAACCTCATTTCGCAGCTGAATGTCATGATCGACAGCGACATCGTGACAGCAACCGATGCACTTGCTGCTGGTATTGTCGCGCAGGTAGATGCGGCAACGGATGGCCTTGCAGACGATATCGTAACTGAGGTCGATAACGCCGTGCCTCAAACCACAGAAATCACGTCGGAAATCGCGTCGGACGAGGTGCCGCAAGAGTCAGTCGATGGCAGTGTCTCTATGGACGACAACCTGTTGTTCAACAGCGCAGAAATTGTGACCCAAGGCGAAGATACGACCACAGACCTGATGGGCGAATACCAAGAGCTGGCTGAAGATTTCCTGAATGACGAAATGGTGGTGGGCGACGACATTTTGGATAACGGCGTCTTTGATGGTGCAGAGCTATTGCGCGTCTTGTTTATCGACGGGGATTTTCAAACGATCAACGTGGTGACCCAGACCAACGTGCTGGGCGACGCGGATCAAGTTCATTTGGCAGCGGGTGAATTCGCAACCGCGTTGAATGAAGAAATTCAGGTGACGACGGGATCAAACATCCAAGCCAATTTTGCCACCATTACGGACGCTGGACAGTCGACAGAAATTCACACTGGCGGTGAGACCTATTCAGACGCATTGATCCATCAGGCCGATCTGGTGGACACCAATGCAGCGCCCAACGGTGTGAATATCCACGATCTCACGAGCGAAGCGGTGGCATTTCTAGTGGATGGCATGATTGAGCCTGACATGGCCTCTAACATTATTGCGTCAACCAATGACGCCATCGCAAACGCAATGTCGAGTTCTGATCTAATGCAGCAGATGTTGGTTTAGTCAACGGATGTGCGAGTAGTTTTTGAGTAAGGTGCCAACCCAATGAAAGACTTTGGCGAGACCAAAGAAAAGCCGCGTTTGTCGTTTCTTCCGGTCAATACCGACTGGGAGATGTCCGATACGCCTGCGTCCACGTTGGTGCTGGAGCATCGTCTACGTGTAGACATCGACGATTGCGAGGGTGCGGTTTTTCAAAGGCACCGCAGTCGGGCTGACACGCGAAACAACGACGCTGCTTCTGATGAGGCATCTCCTGATGCACGCAAGACGACAAACGACGCGGATCGACAAAGCTGGCCGTTAAGCGACGCGTTATCCAAGGCAAAACAAACAGGGGAGACATCGTTGCAGTCGCCCCCAGAACCAGAGCCTTTCACGCCCCGAACACGCCTTGCTAAAGATATTGCAAAAGCGCGCGAATTGGCCGACTTGGCACGCGCGTCACAAGATCAAAATCAGGATGTGTCCCCAGAAATCACCGCTGAGCTAACGGACACTATCGAAGTCACACCTATCGTGGACACTGGGGCCACAGAGTCCGACCAGACAGCAAAATCAACGTTTGAGCCATCAAGCGAAAATACCGCAGATCCAAATACCGCCCAGCGGGAAAAACCGGTCAACCTTCCTGGTGAAATCATCGAAGGTGATACCGGCCCAATAGTCCGCAAGGATGCTGCTGGCCTACCAACGGCGCGCGGCGGAGGTGGCGACGGCGTACCCCCGAAGTTCCACAAACGCCTGTCACCAAACGATTTTGGCGCAGCGCTTCAAAGGGGCAAGAGCGCGGTCCGTTCAAACATGGTCTTCATCATGGTGCTGACCTGTGCGACGAACTTACTGATCCTCGCGATCCCGATCTATCTGTTCCAAATCTCTGACCGAGTGCTAACCAGCCGCTCGGTCGACACGCTCATCATGTTGACGGTCGTGATTGGCGGTGCCGTAGTCCTTCAGGCTGTGTTTGATGCGATCCGGCGGTTCATGCTGTTGCGCACTGCTGTGGAAGTCGCGGCCCAACTGGGCGCTCCGATCCTGAGTGCTGCAGCTTCTGCATCGCTTCATTCGAATGGCCGCGAATACCAAACTCTTGGCGATCTTCAGCAGGTGCGTGGCTTTCTGGTATCAGGCACGCTGATCTCATTCCTTGATGTGCCGTTCACACCGATCTTTATTATAGCGATTTTTCTAGTACACCCCAATTTGGGTTCCATCGTTTGTGCCACGGCGTTGCTGTTGCTGGTGATTGCGTTGATCAACCAAAAGATCACGGCGGCACCGTTCGCCGAAGCCAACCAAGCGCAATCCAAGGCGAACCTGCACCTTGATTCCATGTCGCGCAATTCACAAATCATCAATGCCTTGGCGATGATCCCTGAGGCGGTGCGTATTTGGGGCAAAGATACGGCTGCGTCGCTGACCGCACAGGTGCGTGCGCAGGATCGCAACATCGTCACATCCGCATTTTCGCGAATGGTGCGTCTGCTGACGCAGATCGCAATGTTAGGCTGGGGCGCGTATCTCGCCATTGACGGACAGATCACTGGCGGCATGGTGATCGCAGCGTCCATTATTGCAGGCCGTGCCCTTGCGCCAATCGAAGGAGCCATTGAAGGCTGGAATGCCTATTCGGTGTCACGGTCTGCCTATGGTCGGATCTCGACCTTATTGACTTCGTCCAAGTTACAATTTGAGAAACTTAACCTGCCGCAGCCGGAAGGACGGCTGGATGTGGAACGGCTGCTCTATGTACCAGCCGGGACCAAACAGGTCATCCTCAACGGGATTTCATTCTCGCTTACCCCTGGTGAAAGCCTTGGTGTGATCGGCAATTCTGGCGCGGGTAAGACCACGTTAGGTAAGATGCTGGTTGGATCGATCCTGCCGACATCGGGCAATGTCCGTCTGGACCTGATGGACCTGCGCAATTGGGACCCGCGCCAGTTTGGCGAAAACATCGGTTATCTTCCGCAAGACGTGCAGTTGTTCCCCGGCACGATAAAAGACAACATCGGGCGGATGCGCGCTGATGCGACCGACGCCGAAATCTACGAAGCTGCCCGCCTTGCGGACGTACATGAATTAATCGCGAACCTGCCACAGGGATACGAGACGGTCGTGGCCTCAGACGGTGCACCTCTATCAGGTGGTCAAAAACAGCGGATCGCCTTGGCCCGCGCGTTTTTCGGAAGCCCTACGTTTGTGGTGCTGGACGAACCAAACTCGAACCTCGACACGGCGGGCGACAAGGCCCTCGCGCGGGCGATAAAACATGCTCGTGTCAGCGGGATCACCACGGTCGTTGTGACCCAAAAGCCCAAACTTCTCGCCTCCGTCGACAAGGTCATGCTGCTGGCGGATGGGCGGATCGAACTGTTCGGCGCGCGGCAAGACGTTTTGATGCGGATCGCCGGAAAAGGACAGCCTGGGCAAGAAATAGGCGCGGTGAAACCAAATGGCTGATTTAACTGCAAATGGTACTTCAGAAGAATGGTACGCAGATGTTCCGCGCTCAGTCACAAAACATGTGATCCTTGGCACGCTTTTATTGATCTTGGCCTTCGGGGGCTTTGGCCTTTGGGCGTTTCGCGCACCATTGGCTGCTGCCGTCATTGCACAGGGCAGTTTTGTTGCGACGGGTCAGAACAAGATCATCCAGCACCTTGAAGGTGGCATCATCGAACAGATTATGGTCCGCGAAGGCGACCGTGTTCAGATAGGGGACGTTCTGTTGCGACTCGACCAGACGGCATCCATGGCCAATGAACGCGAACTGGAATTGCGTCGCATCAGGCTCGAGGCAACAGCTGCGCGCCTTGTGGCGGAACACACCCAGCAAGACAGGCTAGCCTTTGCGCCAGTACTCGAAGCGGGCCGCGATGATCCGGAAATCTCGGCGATCTTGGACGGCCAACTTCTCGCCTTTGAGGTCTCGCAATCGGCGTTGGAAAACGACGTGTCTGTGCTGCAAGGCAATATCGACGCGCTTGTCGTGCGCACGGTGGGTTATGCTGCGCAATTGACGTCGTTCGAAAGCCAGCATCGTGTTTTCCAGGGCGATTATGAATCCAAACAGTCCCTTTTAGACCGCGGCCTTGTGCGGCGATCAGACGTCACCGCACTGGAAACCGCGATGCTTGAAACGGAAGGCCAAATCGGACGCCTTCAGGCGGAAGTGAACGAAATCGCAGAAATCCAGCTGCGCCATCAGACCCAGATCGAACAGGCGCGCCAAAGGTATCGCCAAACTGCCCTAGAAGATTTGCAAACAATTCAAGCCCAGCTCGATAGTATCCGCGAGCAGTCTCGAACCGCCCAAGACGTGCGCGAACGCGCTGAGGTGTTGGCGCCTGTGTCGGGCCGTGTTGTCAGGCTGTATTATCACACTGCTGGCGGCGTCGTTGAGAGCGGTCGCCCGATCCTTGAAATTCTCCCAGAAGACGCGGCCCTTATTATCGAGACGCAAGTGCCGCGTTCTGACATTGATAGCGTGCGCACCGGTCAGGAAGCCACAGTGCGGCTGGTCGCATTAAACCAACGCACAACGCCAGTTCTCATGGGGGAGGTATTTTATGTGTCTGCCGACTCCGTCACCGACAGTTCGAGCGGTGTTCCCGCAGAGGTATATGTGGCGCGGGTGTCGATTGATCCGGACCAACTGCGGTTGGTTCCGGGGTTCACCCCGACACCGGGGATGCCAGCCGAAATTATGATCCAGACGGCAGAACGCACATTTGCACAATATCTGGCCAAGCCGATCCGCGACAGCATGATCCGGGCTTTCCGCGAAGAATGACTAAGCACGAGAAGGTTATTGGTTTAGACGTGCCTCAAGCGGGTCAGGCGTTGTTCCAAGAGGATCCGGTCGTATGACGGGTCGCACGATTTCATCCGCCGTAACCTGACCATCGATGCGCCAACCCTTGCCTGTGGCCGCCTGCAATTGCGCCCAAGAAATCACGTAGTTACGAACGCCGTCCGCGACGGCTAGGCGATTGGCGGAATTGGCGCGTTCCGCATCCAGCACATCGGTTAACGTAATAACGCCTCCCTCATAGCTTTCGCGCGACAAGGTTAGAACGCGGTTTGACTGTTCCGAGGCGCGTTCGAGGAACGTCACTTGTCGCGACCAGTTCTGGCAAAGCGTCATCGCGATCTGAACTTCTTCGATCGCGATATAGATCTGATTGCGCCACGTCAGCTCAGCCTGGCGCGCCGTTGAAATAGCGACATTCCGGTTCGCCCGAAGCAATCCACGATTGAAGACCGGCACTGAAAAGCCTGGTCCAAAGCCCCAGCTTTCTTGTGTGCCGAGTGTCAAATTCCCGTTGATCGTCAATGAGGGGTAAAGATCCGCCTCTGCGACACCTATGGCCGCCGTTGTGGCAGCCAAATTACGTTCGGCAAACCGCACATCGGGACGATTACGCACAAGATCAGCAGGGAGGCCAACAGCCGTGAACCCGGTCGGGCGCGGCTGGCGTGCACCGTGCTGCATTTCGGCCAGCAAAGGACTCGAGGTTGTCCCCAAAAGCGTGGCCATATGAAACACATTGACCTCGAACTGGGCAGTCAGGAAGGGCAGGGAGGCTTCGGCCGCGGACAACAATGCGCGGGCTTGTTGGACTTCGAGTTCAGTTGCTTCGCTGTTGGCGCGCCGATCTTCGACCAGCCGCAGTGTCGCACGCCGGCTTGTGATTGTCTGGCGCGTGATCGCCGCAACTTCCTGGAAGTAGCGGGCTTGAATGTAACTGTTCACCAGATCGGAAATATAGGCCAGCCGCACAGTGCCTGCATCAAACTGCGAGGCTTCGAAATTCGCGATGGCCTGTTCCTGGTTGCGCCGCACACCCCCATATAGGTCAAAGACATAGGCTGCATTCGCGCTGATACCGGAATTTGTTTCGGTTGGACCGTTGTCGCCACCAGTTGTGCGAACCTGCGCCGATATCGATCCGTCAGTCTGCCCGTTTAGTCCACTGCGCCCGAGCGCTGCATCCGCTTGGCGTATGCGTTCCAGCGCCGTCAAAACATCGAGGTTCTGATTGCCACCTCGCGCAACAAGTTGATTGAGAATAGGATCGTTTAGCCGCCGCCACCACTGCTCAGTGGCGGCAGTCAACAATTCAGTCGATCCACCGCTCTCAAAACGCTGTGGAACATCGACAATCGGTTGTGAATAATTCGGCCCAACAACATCACACGCCGAAACAATCGCGAAGGAGGCTAATATGCCAAGTGCCTGTTTCATGGGTTCGTCCCAAATAAGATATTGTGTGACTATCGAAGCTTTTAGTCTTTCAGTCGAATTATTTTCCCTTACGTCAACCAAAAACTTGATAAATGATGCAGTTTTGCACGAAAGCGGACAGGGGCGGACGGTTTGCGAGCTTGGATCGTAGGTAAATTTCGGGCAGGGCCAATCTTCGTCATCATTAGACGACAGGTCCCATCTTAAGTTGAGATGAAATGTAATCCGCAACTGAGCTGTGTGAGATTAGGGCTTCTTGCCAATGAGGCATAAGCGTGCACTAAATCGTCATTTCGTGCATCCCCTCGGCTTTGTTGCACAAATCGGTTGAAAGACATGCTTCCCTTTTCCCCAGACGGACT
>JAGGNB010000022.1 GCA_017886375.1 Octadecabacter sp. | reverse complement strand
GCAGGTAATGTTGCTGTTGAGAAACTTGAGGTCCGATGCAGTCAGGGCACGAGCGACCTCGTTTTACGAGAGCGGCAAACATCCAGCAAACTTCTGGCTGATTGCGCTATGTAGCGATGATGAAAACTGAATGAAAAAGCCAAGTTTAGTTTCCTTCAAAGCCATCCCCTCGACAGGCGTTCCGGTGCGGCTTCCCTCGCCTCTCTCCGGTTCGATATAGATGCATCGCGGATCCAGCGAACCCGACAGAGGCCCTGCTCGGATTTGAAGGGTAAGCCCCAGCGCACAAACAGCCGCATCGAAAGCCACGTCAGGCACATCGAGTTTCTCCGCAGGCATGCGCTTGGCCTCGACTAACGCGAAAGAGCGACCATCAAGACGTACTTGCAAGTCGTCAATCATGCCCTGTGAAAGATCGGTCGCAAGTACATAGCCTTTGGGTCCCACGTCTTCGGCAAGCCGCATTGTGACTAGGCCACTTCCGCAGGCCGTTTCAATGACCCTTTGCCCTGCGGAGACCTGCGCCATCTCAAGGAGTTGATTGTGTGCAGGGCGTAGCTGGGCGTCCCATCCTGTGTGGTAATGCGGAACGGCAGCGTCCCAACCGTAACGTTGGACACGGAGTTGCAGGCGGGCATCCATCAGGTGACCATACCATTGACCGAGAGTTCCGAAGTCACAGGCTGCGCGTCTCGTAGAGCCAGAACCCACGGGTCTTTACCCAGAGCACGCGCGACCAGTGAGCCAACCTCTTCTTCGGGTTCAGGGCTCGTGATGTCGATTGATATCCGGGTTTCGCTCGGCACCGAGCTTACACCTTCCATGGCGAGCACACCGCGATTGTCCCAGTCCTGTTCTATCGCGACACGAACCGCGTCCAGGTGCACGTTTTCCCGCGTCGCCGTCATCTTAATTCCGATGGCAAGGCAGCTACAGACCGCCGCGCGCCCAAAGTAGCCGGGCGAAGGGGCCTCGTTGTCGCCGCCGATCGCCACCGGCAAGGTGCGCATCAGTCGCATGCCCCACGATTTGATCTGAGACCCAGCCATCGTTCGCATGAGGGGTGCATTTGCGGCAGCATAAAGCGTTGCGCGCACATCTCGATCCCCAGCTTTTGATATCCGACCAGGATTGTCCTGTTCACCTGACTGGTATCGTCTCGGCATCAGGCCAAAATGCGCGCCAATAGTCCGTGATCGTTTGAAACGCGTCGGATCGTCGACAGCGGCTTTGAATGTCATTGACGCGCAGCACCCAGCCGAGATCAACCATTGTTCCAGTCGTGTGACAAATGCATGCGCTCTGACACTCGCCATTACAGATCACGCGTTCAAAGTCCGTCGTATTCGTATGTCACCAGATGTTCGGCATGGTCCCTGATGCCACTTCGTTTGATGCCAATCTTAGCCAGCTGTTCGTCGTCCATCGCTTGCAGTACTGACTGCGCTTTTCCAATCTTCGTTTGGACAACTAAGGCTTTAAAATGGTTGCGTATTTTGGTCACTGTCCGGCCAACGGCGGTGGCGGCGTCTCCAATGGCATTTTGAGCCCAGTGGAATGTGCTCTCTGCTGTGTTGTCATGCATTTTCATTTGCGAGTTCCTTCTGTGATTGCTCGAATGCAATTTGGGGGATGTCTGCGCGGGATATTCCGATATCCAACAGGTCTCGGTTCGACAAAGCGTTCAGCTCTGTCAGGGATCGCCGAAACCTTGCCGCCACAATGTTTGCTTTGGCGGCTGCGTTACGGCGATTGATGTAGCGCGTGCGCAGTTCGGTCAGACCGGACGTCAGCCAGTTATTCGTGTGGGAAACTACCAATGGCATGGTGCAACTCCTATTAGTTCGCTGCAGCGCAGTATTAATGCTGCACTGCAGAGATAGGGCTGGCAGGGTCGACAACCAACCCTATGAATCCGCATAGGGGCTATGTTGAACTCGAAGGGAACAACCAAGGGATGGACGTGTTCGCTCAAATAGTCACCGTTGTGAACGCGCAGGGTGCGGTTTGCAGAAATGAAAGCTTCAACGTGTCTAGATCAAGCGGCTAAACATGAGTATTGGCGCCATTACGCCCGCAATGAGACTGAAAATAGTAGCGCAGTTGCTACGACCATCTCTGGTTAAGAACGTGAAGTTTGCTGACACAAGCGGAGCAAAAATGTTGCATGTCGAATTTGCAGCTGTTCTAAACAGAACGACTGTCAAAAACGGTGATCTGTTTCTTATCCATCACCAATCTAAGGTAGGTCTCTGATATGGATCCTAGACGTCTCATGCGCATCGCCATGATGGCCAGAAGGCGGCCCTCAAAAGCGAAACTGATCACCGTAACCATCGCTGTGGTTGCCGCGCTGGTTATTTTTTCTGCCGACAAATTTGGATTGGCCCCTGACTGGATGAGCGTAGAACGTATGCGCCTTAAACCCTAGTCTTGTAGATCCAAAACGCACGTCGTTGGCTTGTAATATGAATCCTGAGGGCCGCAGCTTTAGCGGACTAGAACTTGGGCTCGTGAACGTTTATCGAACGGCAAACAAATGAGGTAAGATCATGCTCCGAAGCACATTTCCAGTTGTTCTACTTTTCATACTTGTGGCCAGCTGTGGCACCTTGGCCGCTGACCGTAGTGTCGTCGAGGGCACCGGCCCGGACGAATTGTTGAAGTTGAGGTCAGGCCCCGGGCTGGGCTATGGCGTAATCTTAGGCCTGCCTGATGGAACCTCTCTGAATCGCCACGACTGCGTGACCGAGGTTGGGCAACTTTGGTGCCAAGTCTCGCTCACCACCGCGCCGCAGGTCAAAGGTTACGTCTCTGCCGACTACCTCGCAACGCGCTGAGTGCAATCTGCTGCTGCACAATATCCAGCGTCTGCCCTTGCCGCAGGCATGCTGGGAGAGTTCGGGGGCAGTGTTCTAAACGACGCGACAGAAGCTGGGATTAGACAGTCTCGTAATAACCAAGCCCGTCCAATTCTAATCGATGAATTTGAGCCAGACCAAAGCGTGCGTAACGGGTCAAAGCAAGACGGCATGTTTGCCCTGTTTCGCCGAATGTCTGGGGGAGAGGGTGGTCGCGTTTCGCGCGGCGGCGCCGATCATTCCGCAGTCTCATTTCGGACTCTCGGTGCAGCATATGTAACGTCGATAAATCACATTCAGCTTGCTGATTGGGTTCTTGCTGTTGTCTTCGGCGGGTGTAACAGGAATTTCTGTATGCGATGTGCGCGGGGCAGCGGTCATCCTTCGAGACTGCATGATTGAGCTTCATCAATCTGGAGCGGATCACTTCATTCGGCGGGAGGTCTGGTGTCCAATTAAGGAAGCCCCATAGGGAACATGAATAGTGGCAATATCCATTATCTATTTGTGCGATGATGCGGGCTGTGCAAGCGTTCGCACAGTATGAAGCGGGAAACACCCCGCACATGAGACCACTGGAGAACATGATGACAACGCGCAGAACACTTTTACGGTCGGTTTTGGTCGCCAGCATTGCTGCTGCCAGCTTCGGTTCAGCAAACATCGCAGCGGCAGACGAGCTGGAGGGCATTCAGGAGCGAGGTGTGCTTCGTATTGCTATGACTGGCGCATATCCTCCATTCAACTTTGTGAATGACGCCAACGAAGTTGTCGGGTTCGATCCGTCAATTGGTATCGAAATTGCCGAACGCATGGGTCTAGAGGTCGAGATCATTACCACCGCGTGGGACGGTATCATCGGCGGTCTTCTCGCCAATAAATACGACGCGATCGTTGGATCAATGTCGATCACAGCAGAGCGTGATGAAGTTATTGATTTCGTTGGCCCATATTACACGACAAGACGCGCGATTTTTGCGAAGCCCGGAAACGGTTTTACCTCTGGAACGCAACTGCCTGATGCAAGAGTTGGCCTCACTCTAGGTGAAACGCACGAGGCTTGGGCGCGTGAACTTGGCTATGATGTGCACACCTATAAGGGACTGCCAGAGCTTCTTCTGGAACTTGAAAACGGTCGTGTTGACGTGATCGTAAATGATAACATCGCGGCGATCCTTGCGATGCAAGCAACCGGTCAAGAATTCGTAATGATTGACGACATCGAAACAGAAGAATTTGGTGCAGGTATCGCTATTCGAGAAGGTAATCCAGAACTTGCCGCCGCAATGCAGTCCGCGCTTGATGCGATGATGGCCGACGGCACGTATCTTGAGATTGCCAATGAGTGGGTTGGCGGCGACATCCGTTAACAGATCAATTTGTTGCCCTGCCTTCCACTTGTCTCAGGGAAATGAGCAGGTAGGTGGGGCAATTTTTTTATACTCCAATAGCTTAAAGAGATTTTCGGATAGACATGAATAAACACAGGGGGAAAGCCGAACGTGGATTTTGAACTGATGCAGAGGGTTTTTCCGTTCTTTTTGGAAGCTGCCTGGATTACCGTTTTGTTATCGGTGCTGACGACTATTCTAGGTTTGATTTTTGGGGCTATTGGGGCTTCTGCGCGCATGTCCCGTTTCGCGCTTTTTCGGTTCTTGGGAGCCGCGTACGTCAGTGTATTTCGGGGCACACCGGCCCTGATCCAACTCTTTATTCTTTATTTTGGCGGACCCCAAATCGGCATTCAATTGGATGCATTTCAGGCGGCTGTCATCGGGCTTGGCATCAACGCTGGCGCCTATATGGCGGAAACCATGCGCGGCGCGATTATTGCCATCGATAAGGGGCAAATTGAGGCCGCCCGCACGGTCGGCCTAAGCCGCTTTCAGACAATGCGTTATGTCGTGCTCCCGCAGGCGATGCGCCTGATGATCCGGCCTTTGGGGGTCAACATCAACGCGATGATCAAAGCAACCGCACTGGTGGCGGCGATCTCAGTGGTGGAACTGACGTACACGGCGCAGCGGTTTATCGGGTCAACTTACAAGCCTTTCGAGATGTTTCTGATCGCAGGCGTTCTTTACATGATCATTATCTATATCACCGGCCAAGCTGTTTCTTGGCTCGATCGCAAAGCGCGCATTAACTAACAGTCAGGAGTTTCTATGGGACTGGATTTCACTGTTATACCGCAATATCTGGATATCGTTCTTTGGGGTGCGCTCTGGACGATACTTATCACGCTTGGGGCTGCCACCGTCAGTTTTATTGGCGGGATGTTTTTGGCGGTCATCGCACTTTATGCGCCATTGCTGGTCCGCCTTCCGTTTCGGGCGTTTGCGTTCTTGTTCATGGGCACGCCCCTGCTGTTGCAGCTGTTTTTGATCTATTTCGGACTGGTACAGGTGGGCATCGACGTGCCTGCGGTCATGGCCGGGATCATCGGACTTGGGCTGCACTTTGCCGTTTATAATTCCGAGCTGTTCCAGACGGGTATTCTGGCTGTAGATAAAGGCCAGGTTGAAGCTGCCCGTACCGTCGGGCTTAGCCGTATGCAGGCGCTCCGCAAAGTTGTGGTCCCTCAAGCCGTTCGCGACGTCATTCCGCCAATCGGCAACAACATGATTTCCCTGTTGAAAGACAGCGCTCTCGTCTCAGTGATCGGAGTGTCTGAGCTTACGCTTTCAGCGCAGCGGGCCATCGGCAGCACGTACCGGCCGTTCGAGTTCTACGTTCTGGTGGCCGTCATTTACTATATAATCAATCTCTTCATGGAAGCGGTCCAACGTCGCGTCGAACGACGCGTGCAGGCTTCACGATGAAGGACGAAGGGGATCACATGACTGACCAAAAGCCATTTGTAGATATCCGGCATGCGCAGAAAAGTTACGGCACACTGGAAGTTCTAAAAGACATCAATCTTCAGGTTCAGAAAGGGCAGATCGTCGCGATTATTGGTCCGTCTGGATCGGGAAAAAGCACACTGTTGCGCGCAATTAATGATCTGGATCCGCTAACTGGTGGGGAAGTCTGGCTTGAGGACAAGCAGATCAATAAGAACCTGCCTCACCGCCAGTATGAGAAGCACATCAACTTAGTGCGCCAAGAAATTGGCATGGTGTTTCAGCATTTTAACTTGTTTCCACATCTAACAGTGCGCGGAAATGTGACGCTTGCGCCAAAAATGTTGAAAGGGCTTTCGGATGTTGAAGCCAACACGCTAGCCGAAGCACAGCTTGATAAAGTCGGTATGTTGGAACGGATAGATTATTACCCTTCCCAGCTTTCAGGTGGACAAAAGCAACGTGTCGCAATTGCGCGTGCGCTGGCGATGAACCCCAAAGTGATGCTGTTTGACGAAGCCACGTCTGCCCTCGATCCGGAACTGGTGGAAGAAGTAAACCTCGTGATGAAAAAACTGGCCGAAGAGCATATGACCATGATCATCGTGACCCATGAAATGAGCTTTGCCGAGAGTGTTTGCGATAGGGTTTTGTTTATGGACCAAGGGGTCGTGGTCGAAGAAGGCCCGCCGGAAGTCATGTTTCGCAATCCGACAAGTGACCGCACCAAAGAGTTTCTGCGCAAACACCTCGCTGGGCAGCACCCCTAAACCCATTAGGAATAAGTGCGTTCCTCAAATGGCGTCGTCTCGATTGCCTCAAGCAAATGTTTGAGCAGAAAATCTTCTGCGCGGTTCTTATTTGCCCGATCGTTCCACACCAAATAAACATCAATCTCAGGCAGGCCTTCATAGGGCGGCACCTGCCAAAGTTGGCCATCTTTGACGTCACGTGCGGCTACATGGGTGGGCAATGGACCGACGCCTAGCCCCGCAACAACCATTCGGCGCACTTCCTCCAGATGGCTCGAAACGCCAGTTACTTTTTGCTCCAATGACGCCCGCGCGCGCAGCAGGGTTACTGGCTTCAACACATCCTCCAAATGATCAGTTTCAAAGCTCACCGAACCGTGTCCGGCCAGATCTTCCAACTTGAGGTCTTCGCGGCCAAACAGCGGGTGAGGCGGGCCACAAAACAACCCGAAGTACTCACGATATACGCGACGATATTCAATGCTAGGCGATTGCGTCCCTACGAGGCAAATCGCGAATGACGCGCGTTTTGCGACGACCGCGGCTATGGCTTTTGCGCTCGATTGCACCTCGATATTCATGGTCACTTTTGGGTGGGCCGCGTGGAATTCTGCAAGCACCCTGTCAATCAACTTGCACGACACATGGCTGGCCACCGAAATCTGGATATGGCCGCGCACATCATCGGTCATTTCACGCATCAAGGTCGATAGGCGCAGCACTGATCCGTGAATTTCAAGCGCCTCAAGGTACAAAATGCGCCCCGCATCTGTCAACGCATATTGCCCGGGCGACCGAATAATCAATTTGCGCCCAATGGTGCTTTCCAATCGTTTTAGGGCTGTGGAAACCGTCGGTTGTTTAAGGCGAAGCTTGCTGGCTGCATCGGTCACCGAACGGCTTTCGGCGAGCACGACAAAGGTTCTGAGCAGGTTCCAATCCAATTCGCGGGCCATGCGTTCTGGCTCATACTGTGGCGTTTTGCGGATCATAGAAAATTCCTATACTTGGAATTGAGGCTATTTATTTGATTAATAATAACATTTCTTCCATGGTTTTATCAAGGCGTGTCGAGGCAATTGGCGCCCGCAAAGCGTTTTCCGTTCAGGAGTACTGATGAGCAATCTTTTCTATCAGTCAGGCAACAAGAGGCCCATGCTGGATCGCGCGCACGGCGTTTATATGTGGGATCAGGACGGCAAGCGTTACTTGGATGGATCGTCGGGCGCGATGGTCTGCAATATCGGCCATTCCAACCCACAGGTTTTAGCGGCGATGCAGCGCCAAATGGAAAAATCCACGTTTGGCTATAGACTGCATTTTGAAACCGAAGCATCGGAGGCGCTTGCGAAAAAGCTGGCGGGATTGATGCCAGATGGTCTGAACAAGGTGTTCTTTGTGTCAGGCGGGTCCGAGGCTGTTGAGAGCGCCATGAAACTGGCGCGCCAAAATGCGATTGCCACTGATAACGCCACTCGCTGGAAGGTAATTTCGCGCAGCCCAAGCTATCACGGTTGCACCCTTGGTGCGCTGGCGGTCACGGGCTATGCCACCCTAACCAACCCATTCGCGCCGATGATGCAAGAGATGCCAAAAATTCCGGCGCCTCGTGCGTATCTGGACGGGCTTGATCCGAACGACCCGGCAACTGGCGCATATTATGCCGACATGTTGGAAACACAGATTCTGCATGAAGGCGCGGAAACCGTGTTGGCATTTCTTGTCGAACCAATTGGCGGGGCCTCAACTGGCGCGCTGGTGCCGCCAGCGGGCTATTTGGAGCGCATTCGCGAGATTTGTGATCATTATGGCGTCCTCTTGATCCTAGATGAGGTGATGACCGGAGCAGGCCGAACCGGCAAGTTTTTGGGCTGTGAGCATTGGAGCGTGCGGCCTGACATTGTGGCGATGTCTAAAGGGCTGGGGGCGGGGTATATGCCACTTGGTGCCGTAATTGCGGATGAAAAGATCGTGAATGCAGTGATGGCTAACGGCGGTTTTGCACACGGGTTCACCTACGCGGGTAATCCACTTGCCTGCGCCGCAGGTTTGGCTGTGGTGAAAGAAATCGAAGCGCAGGATCTTTGCACGAATGCCGCCCTGATGGGTGAAAAGCTCATCGCGCGGCTGAATGGCTTGATGCAAAAGCATGAACTCATCGGAGATGTCCGCGGCAAAGGCCTGCTCACGGCGTTTGAATTTATGGCGGACCGCGACAGCAAAGCGCCGCTGCCACCGCATCTGAATGCGCATCAAAAATTTGTCGATATGGCTTATGAACGCGGACTGATCGTCTATTCACGGCGGACGCGGGATGGTCTGGCTGGTGATCATATTTTGGTTTGCCCCCCACTCATTGTCGATAACGATCATATCGACGAAATCATCACGGGGCTGGATGCGACCTTAGTCGAGTTCACACGATATATTCACATGCAAATGAAGGCGGGTTAATATGTCTGCAATTTTGATTACATGCGCCATTACAGGGTCAATTCATACGCCCTCTATGTCGCCATATCTTCCGATCACGCCCGATGAAATAACTGAACATGGGATAGGCGCAGCCGAAGCTGGTGCCGCCATTCTGCACCTGCATGCACGCGATCCAAAAACGGGTCGCCCCTCATCCGACGCCGCGGATTTCATGGCATTTTTGCCGAGATTAAACCAAGCGACCGATGCGATTTTGAATATCTCCACAGGTGGCAGTGCGGTGATGACCCTCGATCAGCGCCTCGCCGCCCCCAAACGCGCCGAACCCGAAATGTGCAGCCTGAATATGGGCACCATGAATTTTGCACTTTATCAGGCGGCGGAACGGGTTACGGATTGGAAATTCGACTGGGAAAAACCATTCTTGGAAGATTCCGATGACCTCGTCTTCAAAAACACCCCCCGTGATATAGTCCGCATATTGAAGGAAATGGGCCGAGATCGCGGCGCACGGTTTGAGTTTGAATGTTACGATATAAGTCACCTTTATATGCTGAAGCATTTTGTCGATCGCGGGCTCATAAAGGGCCCATTGTTTATCCAATTTGTGTTTGGCGTTCTGGGTGGCATGGGGCCAGACCCCGAGAACCTGATGCATATGAAGGTCATCGCCGACAAGCTGTTTGGCGATGATTATATGTTCTCGGTGCTCGCTGCGGGCCGGCATCAGATGCCACTTATCACGATGTCAGCGGCGATGGGCGGGCATGTGCGGGTTGGACTGGAAGACAGTCTGATGATCGCGCGCGGGCAGTTAGCCAAAACCAACGCGGAACAGGTTCAGAAAATCCGTCGCATCGTTGAAGATCTTGGTCGTGAGGTCGCAACCCCGACTGAGGCGCGCAAAATGCTGGGCCTTAAAGGCGCAGACCGCACCACGATTCAGGCTTAGCAGCGCATAAAAGGGATGATGATGAAAGCCGTATTTGACGAACGACAATGGGCCCATGATCCCAAACACTTCATGGCGAACGGAACTATCCTTCCCAATCCAGAGCAGCCGCGCCGTATTGAAGTTCTTCGTGCTGGCGCCGAAGCTGCGGGTTGCGTTTTTCAAGCCCCTACTGATGCAGGGGTAGGCCCAATCGCAGCATTGCACTCACCGCAGTATCTCACATTCCTGAAAAACATCTATAAACGGTGGCAGCGGATTGACGGCGCTGGCGACGAAGTGATCCCAAACATTCACCCCGCGCGCCGCACAAACGGATATCCGAAATCTGCAACCGGTCAATCGGGCTTTCATCAGGCGGATACCGCCTGTCCCATTGCCAAGGGCACCTGGGAGGCGGCCTATTGGTCCGCACAATCAGCCATTACTGGAGCGGATTTAATCGCAGGCGGCGAACAAGGTGCTTATGTGCTTTCACGCCCGCCAGGGCATCATGCATTTGGTGATTTGGCTGGTGGATTTTGCTTTCTGAACAACGCAGCGATCGCGGCAGAGCGGTTACGGAACAACGGATTGCACCCCGCGATTCTGGACGTGGATGTGCATCACGGCAATGGCACACAAGGCATCTTCTATGACCGTAACGATGTGCTAACAGTTTCCATTCATGCTGACCCAGAGCGGTTTTACCCATTCTTTTGGGGATACGGCCAAGAGCACGGCGAAGGCCTCGGGTTGGGCTATAACCTCAACCTGCCACTGGCGCGCGGCACGGGCGATGAGGTGTTCTTGAAAACACTTGATACAGCGCTGACGCAGGTTTCAAATTTTGGCGCAGATGTGCTTGTGGTGGCACTTGGGTTGGATGCCTCAATCGATGATCCGTTCCAAGGATTTGCTGTCACGCAAGACGGGTTTGCCGCCATTGGCGCGGCCATTTCTGGCCTGAAGATCCCTGTGCTGTTTGTGCAAGAAGGTGGGTATCTCTCTGACACGCTTGGGGTCAACCTGACCCGTGTTCTCGTAGGATATCAGGGAGCAGTGTGAAAAAATGATGTCCATATCTAGTGAACAGACGACTTATTTGACGATGTTACGGCATGATTTACACCGCCAGCCAGAAATTTCTGGTGAAGAAGTGCAAACCGCCACCAGAATTGTCCACGAGCTAACACGCGCAGGCGCTGACCAGATTTGGCAAAATCTAGGTGGTTACGGTGTCGCTGCCGAGTTTCGCGGCGCAGAGTCTGGGCCAACCGTGCTGATCCGCTGCGAACTCGACGGATTGCCAATCGCAGAAGAATCGACGCTCCCCTATCGTTCGGAAATCGACGGCAAAGGCCATCTTTGTGGTCATGACGGGCACATGTGCATAGTGATGGGCGTTGCGCTCGGACTGGCGAAACGGCCTGTGCGAGGGCGGGTAATTTTGCTGTTTCAACCCGCTGAGGAAACCGGCTTTGGGGCGCAGGCGGTGATAGATGATCGGAGATGGCCAGAGATCCGCCCAGATTATGCCTTTGCTTACCATAACGTGCCCAGTCGCCCTTTGGGAGAGATTGGATTGCGTGACGGACCTGCCAATTGTGCGTCTCGGGGTATGCAAATCCTATTGAATGGTAAGAGTTCCCATGCTGCCGTGCCAGAAGATGGCGTTTCACCCGGCGCGGCAATGGCCCACTTGATGCAACTTCTGCCAGCGCTGGGTTCGGGCACCATATCGGATACCGATTTTGGCCTCAGCACCTTGACGCATGTGCGGCTCGGCGCGCCTACGTTTGGCATTGCCCCTGGCGAAGGTGAACTGCGTGTTACTCTGCGTAGCATGACCGATAAGCGGATGGAGAGTTTAATAAGCGAAACGCAGACCATCGTCGAAAACATTGATGAGCGGCTTAAGGTTTCCATCAACTGGCATGATGTGTTCTCAACGGTTGTTAATGATGTCGAGGCAACAGACATCGCTCGCCAAGCGGCGCGTGCGCGAGGTTTGAACATTTACGAAATGGATCATCCTATGCGTTGGTCCGAAGATTTCGGTCGTTTCGGTCTGGATGGGGTGCAGGCAACCATGATGTTTCTGGGTGCAGGTGAAACCCAGCCACAATTGCATAATCCTGATTACGATTTCCCCGATGCACTGTTGCCGCTCGGCGCAGATTTTTTCTTAACTATTATCGACCAAATTCTGTCAGAGCATGCCGAATAACCCTATCGCCACCGATGTTGTGCACGCTTCTTGGTGTGAGGTTTTTCCCGCCCGGATCGCAGAAAACCTGCAGCTTACTCTTGGCCTTCTACCCGAAGGGGCCCAGCTGTTGGCCGTTTTGAAGGCCGATGCCTACGGGCATGGCATTGGCAGGGTTGTCCCGATCATACGCGAGTTGGGGGTTAAGTATGTGGGTATCACGTCCAATACAGAAGCAAGGGCCGTCCGTAATGCGGGTTTCACTGGGACGATAATGCGGATACGGACCGCCACCCATAGCGAAATGGTGGGCGCGCTACCCGATCAGATCCAAGAGCAGGTTAGCACGCTCTATGCTGCGCAAATCTTAAATAAATTGGCGCGTGAAGGTGCAAATATGCAGGGGCTCCACCTTTCAATCAATGCATGTGGCATGTCGCGGGACGGGCTTGAACTGGCAACGAAGGAAGGACGGAAAGCATGTCTTGAAATTCTTGACTTGATCGGCCCACGTATCGTGGGAATTTGCAGCCATTTTCCATCGAATACCCCGCACGACCTAGCCTCAAGCAATCAACAGTTCCAAAGAGATGTCGCTTGGATTTTTGCCCATTCCGCGTTGAACCGCGCAGATGTGAAGGTGCATGCCGGAAGCTCGCTTAGTCTTGTTTCAGGGCAAAGTGTGACTACAGAGTTATTTCGCTGCGGTGCAATACTATATGGAATTTTAAGGCAAGACCTCGGCTTCAAACCCACCATGGAATTGAAATCGCGGGTGACCAATCTGGCGACTTATCCAAAAGGCAGCACAATTGGTTATGATCGCGAAACCGTTCTGCAAGGCGAGAGGCGCGTAGCCAACATTTCTATTGGATACGCGAACGGGATAAGGCGTGACTTTTTCGACCAAAGCGTACTGCTGATCCGCGAGCAAATCGTCCCAATTCTGGGCAAAATATCTATGAACTCCATATCGGCAGACGTCACTGATGTGCCCGACGTCATTATTGGCGATGAAGTCGTTGTGTTTGGCCTACAAGGGACTGCGCGCATTGATACCAAGTCAATGGAACGTCAAGCCGATACGATCATGGCGGATGTTTTTGCCGACTGGGGTCTACGTAACCACCGTGTTTATGTCGAATAGACCTATTTAGG
>JAGGNB010000136.1 GCA_017886375.1 Octadecabacter sp. | reverse complement strand
GTGTCGAAGCTGACCCAGTTAACTTCCATGCCGAGCGCTTCTTCGTATGTGCCGTTCACTTTCGCGAACTGGAATGGCATTGGCCACTCAAGGAAGTAACCGACTGTGATGGCATGGCCGTCCGCGATAGCGGTCGTGCCGCTCAATGCAGCGATAGCGCTTAGGACGATGGCGCCAGTTGTTTTCTTGAACATAAGGATTCCCCTGTTGGTTGGAGTGCTGCCCAGTTTGGTTCAGGCAACTTTATTGTTTGATCCCACAAGCGCGGGACGTGCTTTTCGCGCCGTCAGCGTAGGAATCTAAACGACGCCACGTCAATTCATTTCTTAAAAGTGGCCCTATCGCCACCGGATGGTTGGACTTACTTTTGGCCGCATTTTTTGTCAGAATGTCAAATTTTACGCATTGATATGCCCGTTTCCTAAGCAACCCGGACTGTCAGGACCAGATATCACAAATGCGCCGCTCGCCCGTGTGCTTGACTTCAATTCTGCTGAATCTGTACGTGATGCGATACCAACTGCCCCATAACCACCCAAGGCCCTGTGTATCACGCCAACCAAAAATGGCGCGTACGCTGGTCAGAAAGGCGCGTGGCTGGCGCGAAGACACGCAGCCATTCGGAGCAACTGCCGCGAAAGTACGTGACAAGATCGAACGCTTTTTCGCCATATTAGAGGCGTCAAAGAACAGTTCGCACCTGATGACCGGGGCTAAATAGCAGGCGCACTTTGGTCACCGACGCACCCTTGTCCCACGTCAGCCGATCCATCGCGAACAGCGCACTGTGTTCCGCGCACCCAAGGCTCTGCGCGTCGGTGCTTGACGCAGCTTGTGCGGAAAATGCGATGTCGCCATGGGTGTATGGCGCATGCGCAAGCAGCCATTCGTTCGCGCTGACGCTTTGAAATCCCTGATCCAGCGCATCCGGAACCACGGTCGAATTGATCCAGCGATCTTCCAGCGCATAAGGTGCAGCGTCAGCCAGATGCAAGGCACGGATATGCAGTAAATCACTGTCGGGATTGGTGCGCATCGCAGCGCTTATGGCCACTGGCGGCACCGCGATGGTGCGCGCAATCAGATGATAGCCATAGGACTGCCCGCGCGCTTCGACCTCTTTGCGGATCACAGCGATATCCAGCGTCGCCTTGGCCACGGGCTGCGCCGCAACGCGCGTGCCAGCCTTGCGACGGCGATCTAACAGACCACCGTCCGCAAGTGCGCGCAGAGCACGGTTCACAGTTGTCCGTGCGCAGCCAAATTCCAGCGCCAAAGCGGCCTCATTCGGTATCAAATCGCCCGGCTTCCATTCGCGCGCGTAAATACGCCGCAAGACTTCTTCTTGGACGGATCGCCAGTTTCGAAAGGCGGGCGTGGTCATATGGCGTCTTTCAAGGCGTCGATTGTGCGTTTATAGGCCGCGACAATTTCGCGTCGTGCCACGTGTTCGCCTGACTTTACCATATGACGCCCCGCCGACCAGACGTCTGTCACAAGGCGGTCGTCGCCTGCGAAAATCCACGAATCCAACGCTGTGTCACCAACCCGCCCCCACATATTTTCGGACGTTGTATCAAGCGCCAGCAGATCGGCCCAATATCCGATTTCGATCCTGCCGGTCTTGCGCTGGGTCGCCTGTGCGCCACCTTTTAGAACACCATCAAACATGCGTCGTCCGGTTGAGTGACTAGCCGACGCTAAAGCCGCCCGCGTCCCGTCGCGCAGACGTTGGGAATAGTCGAGCGTGCGCAATTCCTCACTTAGCGAAATGCGGATGTTGCTGTCGGATCCAACCGCAAATGCCCCGCCCGCATCCGCCCAGCGGACGGCATCAAAAATACCGTCGCCTAGGCTGCTTTCCGTGATTGGACACAACCCTGCCACTGCGCCATTACGGGCCAACCGCATCGTTTCGTCCGGTGTCATTTGGGTGCAATGGATCAGACACCATCTTTCATCCAGAGCCATATTTTCAAGGGCCCATTCCACAGGCCGCGCCCCCCAGTGTTGCCGCACTTCATCAACCTCAGCGCGTTGTTCTGCCAAATGCATATGGATCGGGCCGGACGGAAAATGATCGACATAGGATTTTAGATCATCGATCCCGACAGCCCGCAACGAATGCGGTGCTGCGCCAATCCCTGTGTCCTTAGGCAAGTTAGCCAAACCCTCAGCGGCCCTAGCGTGCAGCGCCTGAAACTGGTCCAGAGAGTTGCCAAACCGGATTTGCCCCGCCGTCAAATCCCGCCCGTCACAGCCTCCGTACTGGTAATGAACCGGCAAAAGGCACAGCCCGATCCCCGACGTTGATGCCGCTGCCGCCACGCGGTCAGACATTTCGGCGATGTTGTCGTAGGGTGTGCCGCCCGTTTGATGGTGTAGATAATGAAATTCGGCATTTGTGGCATACCCCGCTTCTAACATTTCCATCTGAACAAAGGCTGTGATCGCCTCAACATTATTGGGCGTCAGGCGGTCCAGAAACCGGAACATCAACTGCCGCCATGTCCAGAAACTGTCGCTGGGGTTCGGCCCGCGCCGTTCGGTCAGACCCGCCATCGCGCGTTGGAATGCATGGCTGTGCACATTGACAGGGGCGGGCAACAAAAGCCCAAAACGATCCCCCTGTTCAGGGACGCCCGTTTGCACGTCAGCAATGCGGCCATCCGCATCAATCTCGATCAACACATCGGACTGCCAACCTGATGGGAGCAGCGCGGTTTTTGTCCAAAGTATTGTCATGATGCGCTCGCTTGACTTGTTATTATGTATGCACATAATCGCCATTACCACAAATGATTGCAAGTGAGTCGTCCAGATGATCCTGACAAACGCCCACATCGCCACATTGCAAAGCGATGACAGCTTTGGGTTGATCGAACGCGGTTCCATTGCGGTGCGTGGTGAAACGATTGCATGGGTCGGGAACGCGAACGACATGCCCGCCCTGTATCGCGATGACGTTGCACACGACGTTGGCGGGCGATTGGTGACACCAGCACTGATTGATTGCCATACTCATGTGGTGTTCGGCGGCAATCGCGCGCGCGAATTTGAACTGCGTTTGAATGGGGCCAGTTACGAAGACGTCGCCCGCACCGGTGGCGGTATTGTATCGACGGTGAAAGCCACCCGCGCCGCGAGCGAGGATGCCTTGCTTATCGACGCCCTCACCCGTGTGGACGCGATGATTGCAGAAGGCGTGACGCTGATCGAGGTGAAGTCTGGCTATGGTTTGGATATCGACACAGAACTGAAAATGCTGCGCGTTGCGCGCGCAATCACCAAAGCCCGCCCCATTGATGTGCGCACGACGTTTCTGGGCGCACATGCCGTACCCGCCGATTATGCGGGTCGGGCCGACGCCTACATCGACGAGGTCTGCATCCCTGCCCTGCGCGCAGCCCACGCCGACGGATTGCTCGATGCGGTCGACGGGTTTTGCGAAGGCATCGCATTTGATCCTGCGCAAATCGCGCGGGTGTTTGATGTGGCGGTGGAGTTGGGCCTGCCAGTAAAATTACATGCCGAACAATTATCAAACATTGGCGGTACCAAACTTGCCGCACGATACAGAGCACTGAGCGCGGATCATGTGGAATATGCGACAGATATGGATGCCGCAGCGCTTGGCGTATCGGGCACCGTTGCTGTCATTTTGCCAGGCGCATTCTATACCTTGCGCGAGGTCCAAGCACCGCCAATCCAGTCCTTTCGCGACCACAAAGTCCCGATGGCTTTGGCAACTGACTGCAACCCCGGATCATCGCCGCTGACGTCGCCGTTGCTGACAATGAACATGGCATGCACCCTCTTTCGCATGACCCCGCTTGAGGCGCTTTTGGGAATGACGGTGCATGCGGCGAAGGCCCTAGGGGAGCCTAACCGCGGTCGGGTTGCAGTGGGCGAACGCGCCGATCTGAACATCTGGAACGCCGTCCACCCTGCCGAACTCTCCTACCGTATCGGGTTCAACCCGCTTCATTCCCGCATCTTTAAGGGGTCACTATGACTGTCATCCTCACACCCGGTTTCGCGACGCTTGCGCAGCTTCGCGATATTTGGTCCGGCCAGAAACCTGCCACACTTGCCCCGTCATCACACGCGGGCATCAACGCGGCCGCTGATTTGGTCGCGCAAGCCGCGGCGGGCGACGCAGCCGTCTACGGCATCAACACGGGTTTCGGCAAATTGGCCAGCGTCAAGATCGCTGCCAAAGACGTGGCCACCCTACAACGCAACCTGATCCTGTCCCATTGCTGCGGCGTTGGTGACCCCCTGGATAGTGCTACGACCCGCTTGATGATGGTGCTGAAACTTCTGTCACTCGGGCGCGGTGCATCCGGTGTAGTGATGACGACGGTGGCGATGCTTGAAAACATGCTTGCCAAGAATGTGACGCCTGTGATCCCAAGCCAAGGATCGGTCGGCGCGTCTGGCGATCTCGCCCCGCTGGCGCATATGACTGCCGCGATGATCGGCGAGGGTGAGGCGATTTTTGACGGCGACCGCATGCCTGCAGCTGACGCTTTGGCGAAGGCTGGCTTAGGCCCGATTGCACTGGGTGCAAAAGAAGGGCTCGCGCTGATCAACGGCACGCAATTTTCAACGGCGTGCGCGTTGGTAGGACTATGGGGGGCATGGCAAAACGCCGCCGCCTCGGTCTTGACCTGCGCGCTATCGACGGACGCTATCATGGGATCAACGGCGCCGCTGGAAGACGCAATTCATACCTTGCGCGGTCACGCCGGACAGATCGCAGTTGCCCGCGCCCAGCGCGCCCTAATGGAGGGGTCACAGATCCGCGACAGCCACCGCGACGGCGATACCCGCGTGCAAGACCCCTACTGCATTCGATGCCAACCACAGGTAACGGGCGCTGCGATGGATTTACTGCATTTCGCTGGGCGCACTCTGGAAGTTGAGGCGAATGCAGTCACCGACAATCCGCTTGTTCTCGTCGACGAAGGACTGATCGTTTCCGGTGGTAATTTTCACGCCGAACCTGTCGGTTTCGCGGCCGATCAAATTGCCGTCGCCGTGTCTGAAATCGGCGCGATTGCCCAGCGCCGCGTGGCACTGATGGTCGACCCGACTTTGTCATTTGACCTGCCACCGTTCCTGACCCCTAATCCCGGCCTGAATTCCGGCCTGATGATTGCAGAGGTCACGACAGCTGCGCTGATGAGCGAGAACAAGCACCTCGCCAATCCTTGCACGACAGACAGCACACCAACATCTGCCAACCAAGAAGATCATGTCAGCATGGCCGCACACGCCGCACGCCGGTTGGTGCGGATGAATGCAAACCTCAATGTTATTATCGGCGTTGAGGCGATGTGCGGCGTGCAGGGCATCGAATTTCGGGCACCCTTGCAAACCAGCGCCGCGTTACAGGCGGCGATGGCAGTCTTGCGCACCAAAGTGGCGACACTGGCACAGGATCGTTACATGGCGCCATCAATCGAAGCGGCCGCAGATATGATTGCGACGGGGACGTTGTGTAGTGCGGTTGACCTGTCGCCATTCGTTCAAGGTTTTGCGGAATGACCCCCGTTTCGGTGACACAAGGCACAGGGCCAATTGTTTTGGGATTGCCGCATACAGGGACGTTTGTGCCCGATGATGTAAAGGGCGCGTTGTGCGAAAACGGGCGCAAGCTGGCCGATACCGATTGGCATATTGATCAGCTTTACGACGGGTTGATCCCAGACATCACAACCGTCAAAGCAAATTTTCACCGCTACGTCATTGACGCCAATCGTGACCCGACCGGCGTCGGCCTTTACCCGGGCCAGAACACCACGACTTTGGTGCCGACAACGGATTTCGACGGCCTAGACATTTGGGACATCCCGCCCACGGACGCGCAGATTGATACGCGCCGGATCGCGTTTCATGCACCCTATCACGCGGCGTTGCGCGCAGAATTGACCCGGGTGCAGGGGCTGCACGGGTCCGCCATTCTATTCGACTGTCATTCGATCCGCACAAACATCCCGTTCTTGTTTGATGGCACCCTGCCTGACTTTAACATCGGCACCTATATGGGCGTCACCTGTGCGCCCGCGATTGCGACTGCGGCGACAGTGATTTGCAACTCGGCTGCGGGTTATACCACGACCGTCAATGGTCGTTTCAAGGGCGGTTGGACGACGCGACATTACGGGCAACCTGCCAGTGGCATCCACGCGATCCAACTGGAACTGGCCCAATCCACTTACCTGCAAGATGAGGCGGCACCGTGGACCTATGACGACGCGAAAGCGGATAGACTGCGTCCGCATCTGACCGAAATCCTCACGGCATTGGCCGAACTTACACCAACCCTAAGAGGCTCCTCATGACCAATTCACGCCACAACATCCGCGATGTGTTTGCACCCACAGGCAGCGAGATCACCTGCAAAAGCTGGCTAACAGAGGCCCCGATGCGGATGCTGATGAATAATCTGCACCCTGACGTTGCGGAAAACCCGCATGAGCTTGTGGTGTATGGCGGCATTGGTCGTGCTGCGCGCACGTGGGAAGACTTTGACGCGATCGTTGCTGCGCTGAAAGACCTTGAAGTGACCCAGACACTGCTTGTGCAGTCCGGCAAACCTGTTGGTGTGTTCAATACCCACAAAGACGCGCCGCGCGTTCTGATCGCAAATTCCAACCTCGTGCCCCATTGGGCGACATGGGATCACTTTAACGAGCTCGATAAAAAGGGCCTCGCGATGTACGGCCAGATGACCGCGGGGTCGTGGATTTACATCGGCACGCAGGGCATCGTGCAGGGCACCTATGAAACGTTCATGGAAGCGGGGCGCCAGCACTATGACGGCAACCTAACGGGGCGCTGGGTCTTGACCGCTGGTCTTGGCGGAATGGGCGGTGCGCAACCCTTGGCCGCAGTGATGGCAGGAGCGTGTTGCCTCGTGGTCGAATGCGACGAAACCCGCGCCGATTTCCGGCTGCGCACGCGTTATGTCGATGAAAAGACCCATGATCTTGACGAAGCATTGGCGATGATCGCCGCTTGGACCAAGGCGGGTGAAGCGAAGTCCGTCGCGCTGATTGGGAACGCCGCTGATGTTTTCCCTGACCTCGTCAAACGCGGTGTGAAACCCGACATTGTCACCGACCAGACATCCGCCCACGACCCGATCCACGGCTATTTACCACAAGGTTGGACCGTGGCGCAGTGGCGTGAAACGCAGGAAAGCGATCCAAAGGCCGTCGAAAAGGCCGCCCGCGCATCAATGAAGGTGCAAGTAGCCGCAATGGTTGATTTCTGGAACGCTGGCGTGCCAACACTGGATTACGGCAACAACATCCGACAAGTCGCCTTGGATGAGGGGCTTGAGAACGCGTTCGCCTTTCCCGGATTTGTGCCCGCCTATATACGCCCGCTGTTTTGCCGCGGCATTGGCCCGTTCCGCTGGTGTGCGTTGTCGGGTGACCCCGAAGACATCTACAAAACCGATGCCAAGGTGAAAGAGCTGATCGACGATCCACATCTGCACAACTGGCTGGATATGGCGCGCGAACGGATTGCGTTCCAAGGCCTGCCCGCACGGATTTGCTGGGTTGGCCTCGGACTTCGTGACAAGCTGGGGTTGGCATTCAATGAAATGGTGCGCACGGGTGAATTGTCCGCGCCAGTTGTGATCGGCCGCGACCATCTTGATAGTGGGTCTGTTGCATCACCCAACCGCGAAACCGAAGCCATGAAAGATGGCTCAGACGCCGTGTCCGACTGGCCATTGCTGAATGCGATGCTGAACGTCGCGGGCGGGGCGACATGGGTGTCTCTGCACCACGGTGGCGGCGTCGGAATGGGCTTTTCGCAACATTCAGGCATGGTCATTTGCTGTGATGGCACGGAAGATGCAGATCGTCGCATCGCCAACGTTTTGTGGAATGATCCCGCAACAGGCGTGATGCGCCACGCCGACGCCGGATATGAAGACGCACTGGATTGTGCCCGTGAAAATGGGCTAAATTTGCCAGGCATATTGGGGAGATAGACGGATGTTTCTAAAGAACGCTTGGTACGTTGCGGCGTGGGATCATGAAGTCACGCGCGATTTGCAGCAAATCACCGTTTTAGGCGAGAACGTCTGCGTGTTTCGATCCGAAGCGGGAGAGCTTGTGGGGCTGGAAGACGCCTGCCCGCACCGCAAATTGCCGTTGTCCAAGGGCCGCATCAAAGGCGACACAGTTGAGTGCGGCTATCATGGCCTGACGTTTGATTGCGCGGGTCAATGCGTTTGGGCACCCGGTACGGGGCGCATCCCGTCCAACGCCCGCGTTCACGCATACCCCTTGCACGAAAAGTACGGATTGGTCTGGATTTGGATGGGCAATCCGGCACTGGCCGACGTGAATGACATCTTTGATATCGAAAATTACGGCGACCCTGCGTGGGGCATGAACCGCGGCGACGCAATGGAGCTGGACTGCAATTATTTGCTGATGTGCGACAACCTGCTCGACCCAACGCACGTCGCTTGGGTGCACCAATCCAGCTTTGCCACCGATGCCACGAAAGACACACCGTTGCGGGTCTCCAAAACAGACAACGGCGTCATTGTGCATCGCTGGATGATGGATCACGAACCCGCGCCGTTCTACAAAAAGGTCGTGGAATTCGAAGGCAATTGCGACCGTTTACAACATTATGAGGTCCGCTTTCCATCCCACGCGCTGATCAAGGCCGTCTTTACCCCCGCCGGCACTGGTGGGCCCGATGGGCCGCTGCATAAAGACACATTTGTCATGGACAGCTACAATTTCATGACACCCACGACGGACAGCAGAACACGCTATTACTGGTTCCAGCTGCGCAATATCCGCCCCGATGATGCGGCGCTGTCCGAGATGATGACCGAAGATGTGCAGCACGCGTTCGAAGAAGACCGCGATGTGCTGAACGCCGTGCAAAAGGGCATGACCAACAAATCATCCCCGCATATTGATCTGCCGATTGACGGCGGCCAGTTGCGTTTTCGGCGTCAGTTGCAGGCGATGATCAACGAAGAACAACAGGTCGATCGCCAGATGGCCGAATAGCCGACATTCGTTTTTAGATCTTTCAAGAACGCGCGTAATCAAGTCGTTTGTGGAGGCGGTTTTTATACTGAATTAATGACTGCATCACGCAAGAACATGACTACGGCTTACTCTTAGGTGCAGCTTTAGTTTGTATGTTGGGCTCTTGCTTGACAGCGCGGACCCTACTGCGCCTTGCGGCTGCAACTGGTCTGCGCAGACATGAGCCATTGGTGATGAGCAGCCTCATCGCTGGCGCGACGATCTGGGCCACCCATTTTATTGCGATGCTAGCTTATGACCCGGGGTCGAGCATGGATATGAACCTGTTCTGACAGCTGTATTTCTTTGCATTGCGGTACTAGGTGCGCTTGGCACAAATGCCCTCTTTGCATACGGTCCAAAACGGTCCGCTTTTGTTCTTGCCGGCGTCGGTTTCGGCATCTCAGTGTCAGTCATGCACTACGTCGAAATGATGGTCTACCAACTTCCCGGCGAAATCATCTGGCGGCCAGGTGCATTGATTGCATCCGTCCTGTTCGGGGTTGCTTTGGGCATCGCTTGCTATCATCGGCTCGCGTTTCCGGTCACCCGTTATTGCTGGTTGGGTGGCGCAATTTTGATGGTTTTCGCTATTTGCGCGATGCACTTCACAGCGGTGAGCGCGTTTGAAATCAAATAAAGCTCTCTCTATCAAGTGCCCGATCAGGTTCTGTCCGATGGTATTTTCGCAATTTTGCTCTTGTCGGTTGTTTCGTTGATCATGGTTGTCGGTTTTTCCGCGCTGAGCATCGAAATCAACGTTGAGGTGGTCCGGTTTCATCGGTCGAAATCATCCCCCTGGCAGAGAAATCGGGTCTAAATCAGATCAAGGATATGGGTATTCGCGTCGCGATGGATGATTTTGGAACCGGATATTCGTCGCTCGCAACCCTGCAAACATTCACGTTTGACAAGAACAAAATAGATTGTAGCTTCGTCAAAGACTTGCATCTTGACCGCCGTCGCGCTGCAATCGTTCGCTCGACACTCTCTCTCGGCGAGGCGTTTGGAATTCCAGTACAGGCAGAAGGCGTAGAGACTGAGGATGAGTTAATTTTTCTTGCCGCTGAAGGGTGCGATTTTGTTCAAGGGTTCTATTTTGGCAAACCTATGAGTTTGAGCGCCACCAGAACACTTGTCATGGACCAAGACATGGATACCGCGCCGAGATTGCCGTTCGAGCGGCGCAATTGCGCGCGAATAGAACGTGAACCCTATGTCCAGAAATGTGGGGACTAATCTGCTGCCAGATTAACACTTGGTAATCGCCAAACTGCTGTTACCAAGGCGCCATGGAGTATCTTTCAAAACCCGCTACCGCTGCGGCCATGCTGTTTGACAGCCTCGCCGCATATCCTTCACCGAGCGTGGATGCAAAACGTGCATCCGACCTGTTGTCGCGCTGTCCCGTCGCACAGGTGACACCAATGGTCTCCGTGCCAGACCTTGCCCGACGTGCAGGAGTTGGTGCAGTTTTTGTGAAAGACGAACGCGAACGTATGGGGCTCGGAAGCTTTAAGGCGCTCGGTGCGGCCTATGTCATTGCGCGCGACGCTGAACTGGGCCGCGCTGCCGGGCAGACCTATGTCACTGCAAGCGCTGGTAATCATGGCTTATCCGTTGCTGCGGGTGCGCAAGCGTTTGGTGCGCAGGCGGTTGTTTTTCTCGCCGAAACTGTTCCGGAGGCCTTTGCAGACCGACTGCGCGATATCGGTGCCGATGTGCGTCGCCATGGTGCAATTTATGAAGACAGCATGGCTGGCGCCGCCGCAGCCGCGACCGAAAACGGCTGGATTTTGTTGTCTGACAGTTCTTGGCCCGGATATTTTGAACGGCCGCATGTCTTAATGGAAGGCTATCTTGTGCTTATGCAAGAAGTCGTTGATCAGATGGACGCCCCACCGACCCATATTTTCTTGCAGGCGGGCGTTGGCGGCCTTGCCGCTGCATCGGCGGCTTACGCGCGCAAAGCATGGGGGGGAATGCCACGTATTATCGTCGTGGAACCAGACGCTGCACCTGCCCTGTTCGCATCCATCAAAGCGGGAAGTCCGCAAGTCACGTCAGGTCCAAGCTCTGACATGGGCCGTTTGGATTGCAAAGAGCCGTCGTTGATTGCGCTCAAGGGCCTTGCGCGCGACGCCGACGGTTTCATGCTGATTACCGAAGCCGAGGGCGCCGCCGGAAGCGATATTTGCGCGGCCGCTGGACTTTCGTCAACGCCGTCAGGTGCTGCGGGTGTGGCTGGGTTGATTGCGGCAAAAGCCGATCAGGCAGCGTTCGGGCTTACAGAAGGCTCCCGCGTTCTTGTGATTTTGAGCGAGGAAGCCAGCTGATGACGCCCCCTATTCGCGGGTTTGCAAAGTCGGAATTTGGCGCGCGGACACAGCGCGCGCAAGCCAAAATGGCCGAAAAGGGATTGACGGCGCTTCTGCTGACGACCGAACCGGAAGTGCGTTATTACACTGGCTTCCTGACACGGTTTTGGGAAAGCCCAACGCGGCCTTGGTTCGTCGTTGTTCCGCCGGTCGGTGATCCGATTGCGGTTATTCCATCGATCGGCGCCCACCTGATGGGGCAAACGTGGATCAAAGATATCCGCACTTGGCAGGCCCCTGATTACGATGATGACGGGATCAGCTTACTGGCACAAACCCTGCGTGAGGTCACGCCATTGCGCGGCAAAATCGGCCTTGCAGATAAAATGGAGAGCCACGTTCACATGCCGCTCGCCAGTCTGCGGGCCATTGAGACGATGTTGGACGGGCGGGCGCTGATCGGGGACGGCGGCATTACCCGTGATCTGCGGTTGGTGAAATCTGACGCCGAAGTAGACAAGATTCGCACCGCTGCGCAGATTGCAGATCGCGCCTTTGATCGCGTGCCTGAGATCGCCCGCGCCGGCGCACCATTGTCAAAGGTATTCCGCGACTTTCAGGCCCTGTGTTTGAATGAAGGGGCGGATTGGGTTCCTTATCTTGCAGGTGCAGCGGATCGCGGGGGGTACAACGATGTCATTTCGCCCGCCACGGACGCGCCCCTGCGCCAAGGTGATATTTTGATGCTGGATACCGGTTTGGTATGGGACGGATATTTCTGCGATTTTGATCGCAATTTCAGTATCGGCACACCTAGCGCGACCACCCAATCGGCCCACGCGCAACTCATTGACGCAACCCATGCCGCGTTTGAACTGGCGAAACCGGGGGCCGTGATATCGGACCTGTTTCACGCCATGAACGGCGTCATCAACCCGAGCGGCAAAATCATGGAGGCGGGGCGTTTGGGTCATGGGTTGGGCATGCAACTCACCGAATGGCCATCCATCATCGCGCGCGATCACACAGTTTTGGTCGAAGGGATGGTGCTGACGTTGGAACCGTCGGTCAACTTGAGCGGCGAAAAAATTATGGTACACGAAGAAAATATCGTGATCCGTGAACATGGCGCTGAATTTCTGTCCACGCCTCAGAAAGGCCAAATGAGGATTGCAGGATGACCCTTGACTATGAGCTGACATCGTCACGTCCCAAGCAGATCGGCCTTATCGTATTGCAAGCGGATGAAACACTTGAACGCGATCTGCGTCTCTTGTTGCCCGATGATCTTGAATTCCTCGTCAGCCGCGTCCCGTCCGCCACAAGCGTTTCGCGCGAAAGCCTGCAAGCGATGGCAAACGATCTGACACAAGCCGCATCCCTGTTGCCAGTTGGCGCGAACCTTTCGGCAGTTGGTTACGGCTGCACATCCGGCACAGCACAGATCGGTGCCGTCCATATTGCGAGCCTTATTCAAGCGGGCATCCAGACGCCCACAGTCACCGAACCCGTGTCTGCGTTGATCGCAGCCTGCGCCCATCTGGGCGTGACACGTATCGGGTTGATCAGCCCCTATGTGGCCAGCGTGTCGGATCAATTGCGCGTGGTCTTGGCCGACGCTGGAATCCGGGTTACGCATTTTGCCAGCTTCGATGAACCCACCGAGGAGCGGGTTGTGCGGATTTCGCCAGACTCTATCACAGCCGCCGCCATTGCCATGGCGCACGCGGAAGACTGTGAGGCTGTGTTTTTATCCTGCACGAACCTGCGCACTTTGGACGTCATTGAACGGATCG
>JAGGNB010000200.1 GCA_017886375.1 Octadecabacter sp. | reverse complement strand
CAGAAACCGGCGGCGACCAAGCCTGCGGTATTCAGAAAGTTCACAAATCCAATTGCAACGAACGGAGCACCGAGATGGCCGTTCTGCACCCGTGCGAGCATCCACCCGCTCAGGACCAAGGTCATCCCCAACACACCTGCGTGAAACGTGATGTAGAACGTCTCAAACTTGATCAAACCGAGCAACGCACCAAGCAATGACGATAGGCCCATACAGACAGTGAACACGCGGCCAGTGTTGATATGGGACCTCGCACCCTTTCGGACGGCGAGTGTGATAGCCCCCATTACAACGGCGATGGCACCGGAAGCGATGTGGGCGATCGTGGTAAGTGTCACAAGAATAATCATTGGGGTTCTCTGCGGCTGTGGCCGAACATCTATGGCCGTGAAATTTGAACCCTTTCTGACCTAGAATTTTTGATCGTTCGTCCGCGCGGGACGGCGCGTACCATTCTGCATGTCCGCAGTGACACTCCGTACAATGATGTTCGTAGAGCATTGATGCTGGTAAGGGATTGGGCCTATCAATCAGTATGCATACTGATGGAACCATTGCCCTTTCTGCCGCCTGCTTGGGGCTAGCACTGGCAGGCGTGATGTCAGCAGTCCGTGGTACGCAAGACGGGCATGCACGCTTTTATCTCACGTTGGTCTTTGGTGTGTTCGGTGGCATCGTTTCAACACCACTCGTATTTGCCTACGCCCCATCGATGTACGGCTTCTACTTGCCGATCGTTTTGGTACTGCTTCTCATTCTGCCGCCCGCAGTTTTCTATTATGTGGCTGCAAAGACCACCGAACTCCCGTCTTCGACGATACGTTGGCGCGACATTGTTTTGCCGGTCGTGGGAAGCGCAGTAATGATCGGTTATTGGTTGCAGTCCGCTGAAGCCAAAACTGCACTGTTCATTGCGGGTGAACTGCCAGCAGGGATTGTTCCTTCCACGCTGGCTTTGGTCACGTTCATCCTGATTTTCTGTTGGGTGGTTTCATCTTGTCTGTATCTCGTCGCAACACTTAGACGATTGCGCGATTACCGGTCTAAACTTCGGGCGCTCTATTCCAACCTTGAAGACCGCGAATTGCGTTGGCTGGATTGGTTTGTTGTTTCACTCGTGACTTTGTGGGCCGTGACGACATTCATGTTTGTCGCCGATAATACTGGGTTTGGTTGGGTCGTCGTTAAGGAGCTCATTTACGTCCTGACGGCCTGCCTGCTGTTGTTCGTGATGGCCTTTGCACCAATTGCACCACCAGAAGCGGAGATCGAAGAACCTGCGCCGTCAACCGATACGTCGGAGCCGAAGTATGCGCGATCTGCTTTAACAGACGCACACGCGGAACAGCTTGCGACGCGGATTAGATCAGCAATGACACAAGATGCGTTGTATCTTGATCCTAATCTATCTTTGCAAAAGCTTTCACGCCACGTGGGCGCATTGCCCAATCAGATTTCGCAAACGCTTAATGAACAGATCGGGTCTACGTTTTTTGACTATATTGCGCATCACAGGATTGAGGCCGCTAAACCGCTCATACTTGGGGGTGCAGCAAACTCATTGACGGTCTCGTTGGATGTCGGCTTCAACTCGCGGTCAACATTCTACAAAGCGTTCAAGCGGGAAACTGGCATGACGCCCAAAGCCTATCGGGACGGGGCAGCCACAATTCTTTCTGATTTATGAGTGTTTCATTGTAATGGAAAGCGGCCTTATGGATCTCCGGTGCAAACCATGAACGGGTTTAACGCGTGTGGTTCTTAAGCTGGATTTCGGCCCCGTCCTAATAGTGAGCCTGACCCCTGTCACATTGAGCCGGTTACGCCACGTCGGTAAAACCTAGTAAATTCCTGCTGAAGGCACGATTGTGCGCTGCAAAACCATGACTCCGACCTTCGCTGCACGGCGCATAAACTGACACAACGCGGACACGGTGTGCTTTCTGATGACGTTTGCGCAGAGCTATGAGGGCATCGCCTCATTTAGTTTCGCTGATATCTGTGCTGATAAATGGTCATAAACGTGACGTATCCGACGACTTGTTCTAAGTTCGGCATGCGCCGTCAACCATATTGGGACGCGCTCAGTCGCAACGGTAGGAAGTAGTCGTTCTACTTTTGGTTCAGCATTACCCAATGCGACTAGTGTAAAGCCAATTCCGAATCCGTTGACGACCATTTGCCAGCAATCATTTTCATCATCGCTTCTGAATCTGAAGAAATGACGGTCGATCTTTATGCCTTCCCTTTTAAAGTCATTTATCGTGGCCATCCGAGTATCATATCCCACGAAATCATGCTTTGCGAAGTCGGCCAGTTCATCGGGATAACCATGTAAACGAAGGTACTCATGAGATGCGTAGGCTCCCGACTCCAGTTCACCCAATCGCTTGGCTATGACATCCAGCTGTTCCGGTTTGTACATGCGCACAGCAATGTCGGCTTCTCGTTCAAGTAAATTGTCAGTTTGATCGGATGATACGAGTTCAATCTCAATTTCTGGCTCTTGTTTTAGTAGGTCAGCTAAGATCGGGGGCAGAAGATATCTTGCCACAACCTGACTTGCTGTAATTCGTACGGTTCCTGCCAGATGTTCGGATTGCCCATTAGCGACCAGCGACATCAATGATGCAGAGCGCTGCATGTCCTGTGCATGGGCGAAAAGTTCAGTTCCTGTAGGCGTTAGGATGAGACCGTTCGCTGTCCGATCAAATAACTGAACGCCAAGCTTTTCCTCGAGCTCGCGTACGTGCCGACTAAGCGTAGGTTGTGTTGCCCCTGTCTTTCTAGACACGGCGGCTAGCGAGCCAATCCGGGCCACCGCTTCAAAAGACTTGAGTTGGTTCCAATCAATATTCACTTCAGTCATTCCATATATGGAAGTCTAATTCTCAATGTTCACGTGTAGACCAGTATTTATGAAACGCATAGTAAATCCTTATCAGGCTCGACGAACTGCAGATCCAATCTGCCTCACATCTGAAAAGGATTTCTTCATGACCCATATTTCTTTGCAGCGCGTTTCTCGTAGCGCTTCCGCCGTCGCCGTCGCGGCCGTCTCTCTCTTTTCATCGGCAGCTTTGGCCCAAGAGGAACCAACCGCTGCGACCGCATTGTTATTTCTTTCCCCCGAAGAGCAAACAGAAGTTTTCAAGAACACTGACCTTGTGTTTCCGGCAAGGGAAATTCGGGCGGGAGAGACCGTGCGAGCCCTCCCCAGCGCAGTTCAGGATCTGTCTGAGGTGTCTTACACCGTGGGTGAAACT